>JAUNBL010000002.1 GCA_030527235.1 Clostridia bacterium
GGGCCATTAGCTCAGTTGGTTAGAGCAACCGGCTCATAACCGGTCGGTCCGGGGTTCGAGTCCCTGATGGCCCACCACGTCGCAGCGGACTTCGCTGTTATTGAAATGCCCACTCAAAAGAGTGGGCATTTCTCATGCGCTCCGTCGCTGCTCCTCTTTCGCAAAAGGCACGCTCATAACGCCTGTTCGGTTGTAAACGCTCTCTCCGGCGGCTCGCTGTCGCTGTCTGATGCGTTAAGATTTTCTCCGGCTTGCTGTTTATCAATATTCTCCAAAGCCTCTGCAAGATTGCCGACGCTTCCGATGAAATTTTTTTCATCGGAAGCAATTTTATTTCAAGAAGCCTTCTATAATTTTTCGCTCTGCCTCTTCTTCGCTGAGGCCGAGAGTTCTGAGCTTTATAATCTGTTCGCCAGCAATTTTTCCTATAGCCGCCTCGTGAATAAGCGAAGCGTTAATATCGCCTGCGTAAAGCTCCGGCACGGCGCGTACCCTGCCTCTGTCAGCCAAGATGGCATCGCACTCCGAGTGACCGCTGCAGCGACAGTTTCCGCGAATAACAGAGTGGTATTCCTGATATGAGTCGCCTTTTAGCACCGAGCGGGAAACAATGTCCACGCCTGAGTCTTGTCCGTCAAGCGAAACGTCAAACACCGATTTCGCCCTCTCTTTCCCGTCTGTAAGAAGGCGTTCACGGATAACGAGTTTTGCGCCGGCGTCCAACACTGCCTTTGTAGTCCTGTTTGTGTCCGTAACACCGCTTATCTGCATGGTATCCATTTCCATATAAGCATTCCTGCCCATACGGACATCCGTTACGGGGTTAATACGCTTAGCGCCGCTGCCCGTGCCCACTCCTATATGCTTTTCTCTGTACAGCACTTTGGCTCTTGCACCTATGCTAAAGGTATGTATACCATTATGCCGCGCTTCCTCCTCTCCGTCAGAGTGTACGCCGCAGCCTGCCACTATTATAACATCGGCGCCATCCTCTATTACAAAATCATTATATACCAAATCATCCACGCCGCTTTTCGTGACACACGCCGGAATATACACGGTTTCTTTCTGTGCAGCGCTTTTTACCGTGATTACTATACCGCTTTTGTCCGCCTTTGGCGATATGGTAATGTTTTCCGATGACCGGCGGCCAGCGCACTCGCCGTTCTCACGAATGTTAAACGCACCGGTGAATCCAACTTTCCAGTCGGATATCATTTCCAAAAGCTTGTTTGTAATTTCGTTCATATCAGCGCGCCTCCTCATGTGATTTACAAAGCGGGCAGCACGTATTCTTTTCATCGGAAAGAAGCTTGGGAAGCGCCTGGCTCCGCTCGCCGGAGAGGCGAACTCTACCATCGGCAACAACAACAATGTAATCGGCAATTTCCATTATCCTCTCCTGGTGCGAAATCACCATTACAGAACGCTTTCCTTCCGCTTTAAGGGAACTGAAGGTTTCGACGAGGTTATTAAAGCTCCATAGGTCTATTCCCGCCTCAGGCTCATCAAACACAAGTATTTGCGCATGTTTGCGCATCAGAACCGTTGCAATTTCTATGCGCTTGCTTTCCCCGCCGGAAAGCGCGGAGTTCACGTCACGATTTATGTATTCGCGCGCGCACAGCCCTACACGGCTCAAAACGGCACAAACATCGTCGTCGTCCATCTTTTGCTCGGCGGAAAGCTCCATTAAATCCTTGACGGTAATCCCCTTGAAACATACGGGCTGCTGAAACGCGTAAGCTATCCCGCCTTTGGCGCGGCGCGTTATGTCCCATTTTGTAATGTTTTCACCGTTAAAGATAATCTCGCCGCGGCTTGGAGCGTAAAGCCCCGCTATTATTTTTGCAAGCGACGTTTTTCCGCCGCCGTTCGGACCGGTTACAACTGTAAGCTTGCCCTCCGGTACGTCCAGGTCAACACCCTTTAGTATTTCTCCGGCATCGGGCAGAGCCCAATGTATTCCTCTAAGTTTGAGCATAATAATCTCCTTTCGCCAAAAAGCAATTTGCGTCAAAAAAGATTATATTTGTACAGAAGGCAAAAGTCAACTTAAATTTGCTCAAAATGCGCCTTAATCGAAAAATCCGATTGGCGCATGTCGCTTAATGAAAAGTTTGGCGCCGCAAAGCGCATCGGGTTATTTATCGCAGCTAAAACTTTGGAGATTTATTATTGACAACGACTTTGCCGTGTGCTATTATAATTTACGAACGGTTCGCAAATTGGAGAGGAGGAGATGGCTTGTCAAGATACAGCACAAGACAGAGAAAGGCTCTGCTCACTTTTTTGAGCGAGCATCCGGACGAGTTGTTTTCAGCAGGGCAAATTGCAGACGGTTTGAGCGGGGAACAAATCAGCTTGAGCGCGGTTTACCGCAACCTCACCGAGCTGGAGTCTGAGGGCAAAGTACGCAGAAGCAGCAAGGGCGGCATCAGAGAAATGTTCTACCAGTACACAGATGCCGAAAGCTGCAAAGGCTGTATTCACCTCTCTTGCACTAAATGCGGGAAAACAGCCCACCTGAACACGAGCGTTACACAGCAGCTAATCAATCAGGTCGCGCAAAAAGACGGCTTCGATTTGGATGAGGGCGAAACGGTACTTTACGGCGTTTGCGAGGGCTGCCGGCGGCCTTGAATAAAGAGGCGAAATTGCCGTATTGTGCCGGAGATTACGCTTTGGCGCAATGTATGTCATTATTATTTTATCCGGAGGACTTCTACCATGAAAAAATCTATTTCCATATTTCTCTGCCTGCTGATGATAGCGGGGATTTTGGCGGGATGTACCGCTTCACCCGAAAGAGGAGACAAGTTGAGTATTGTCACAACAATATTCCCCGAATATGACTGGGTGCGGGAGATTTTAGGGGACAATTCCGAAAATGCGGAATTGACTATGCTCCTGGGCAACGGCGTTGACTTGCACAGCTATCAGCCCACAGTGGATGATATTGTAAAGATTTCTACCTGCGACATGTTCATCTATGTAGGCGGCGAATCTGAAAGCTGGGTAGACAGTGCACTAAAGGAAGCCGTCAACAAAGATATGAAGGTTATCAATCTTTTAGACGTTCTCGGAGACTCTGTAAAAACGGAAGAAATCGTGGAAGGTATGCAGCAGGAAGCCGAACACGAACACGGCGACAGCGCCTCTGAAAGTGAACATTTAGAAGAAGCAACGAATCACGGGCGAGAGGAAGAGGCGGACGAGCATGTCTGGCTATCATTAAAAAACGCGAAGGCGCTTTGCGCGCACATTGCCGCGCAGCTTTCGACTATTGACACAGCAAACGCAGACGCCTATGCCGCAAACGCCGAAACATATATTGAAAGGCTGTCTTCTCTTGACGCACAGTATCAGGCGGCTGCGGACGGCGGAGCAAAGGACACCATTCTCTTTGGTGACCGCTTTCCTTTCCGTTATCTGACAGACGACTATGCTCTTGCCTATTACGCGGCTTTTGCCGGCTGCTCCGCTGAAACCGAAGCAAGTTTTGAGACCGTCGCTTTTCTTGCGGGCAAGGTAGATGAGCTGAGTCTCCCCTGCGTCTTGACTATTGAGGGTACAGCGCACAAGATTGCAGAAACTATTGTAGACAATACGGCAGAAAAAAACCAGCAGGTGCTGACAATGAATTCAATGCAGACTATTACTCATGACGACGTGGCAAGCGGTATAACCTATATCTCCATAATGGAGGACAATTTGGAAGTGCTGAAAACCGCGCTGAATTGAAAGAACCGAAAGGCTTCTTTTACAAAACAACAGGGAGGAAGCAAATGGCACAACTTACTTGTCAGAATTTGTCGCTGGGCTACGATGGGAAGGTCATTTTGCAGGACCTTAGCTTCTCTATAGACGAGGGAAGCTATCTTTGTGTCGTGGGAGAAAACGGCTCGGGCAAAACAACTCTTATGAAAACCATACTGGGCTTACAGCCTCCGATTTGCGGCAAAATCTTGACCGACGGCGGACTTGGGCGCAATGAAATCGGCTATCTGCCTCAACAGACCGAAGTCCAAAAGGACTTTCCTGCATCGGTAAAAGAAATTGTACTCTCCGGATGTCAGGGAAGGTGTGGCTTACGGCCGTTCTACAACAAGCAGGAGAAGCGGCTTGCAGTTCAGTCAATGGAAAAAATGGGAATCTCCGATTTGGACAAGCGTTGCTACCGCGAGTTATCCGGAGGGCAGCAGCAGCGTGTTCTGCTTGCCCGTGCTCTATGTGCCACACGAAAAATGATGCTGCTTGACGAACCGTGTTCTGGTCTTGACCCAAAGGTCAGCGCCGAATTATACCGCATGATTGAAGAATTAAACCGCAAAGACGACATCACGATTATTATGATTTCCCACGATATAGCTGCGGCCGTCCAATACGCCAGCCACATACTGCATATTGGAGAGACCGTGTTTTTCGGTACCACAAAAGAGTATTTGCGCAGCGAGACAGGGCGCGGATTTATGGACGCGGAGAGAGGTGACAATGCGTGACGGAAGTTTTTGAAAAGATTATGCTGTACCTTCAGTATCCCTTTGTCCGCTACGCGCTGATTGTTGGCGTACTGATTGCCTTATGTTCGTCCTTGCTGGGAGTCACGCTGGTGCTCAAGCGTTTTTCCTACATCGGTGACGGACTCTCACATGTAGCTTTTGGTGCTATGGCGATTGCCGCAGTCTTAAATCTGACTAACGATATGCCGCTGATTTTAGTAATCACCATATCGTGCGCTGTGTTGCTGCTTCGTACCGGTCAAAACACGAAGATAAAAGGTGACGCGGCGATTGCCATGCTCTCTGTCGGAGCTCTCGCTATAGGTTATCTCCTGATGAATCTGTTTTCTACTTCCTCCAATTTGACGGGCGACGTTTGCAGTACGCTGTTCGGCTCTACTTCCATTTTAACGCTGACTCAGACAGAGGTCTGGCTGTGTGCGCTGTTGTCGTGCATTGTTGTGGCTGTATTTGTCCTGTTTTACAACAAAATTTTTGCCGTCACTTTTGACGAAAGCTTTGCCGTTGCCTCGGGTACAAATGCTGCCGCCTATAATCTGCTTATCGCCGTTATCACCGCAATCATCATTGTATTAGCCATGAATCTTGTAGGTTCGCTGCTAATTTCGGCATTGGTCATATTCCCCGCTCTTTCCTCTATGCGAGTATTTCGGAGCTTTCGCTCGGTTACGCTTTGCTCCGTCATGCTCTCAGTATTTTGTGCCCTGGTTGGAATTCTTATTTCGATACTTGCAGGAACGCCGGTAGGCTCTACCATTGTGGCAGCAGATATCGCGGCGTTTGGAGCATTTTTCGGCATAGGAATAATTCGCAAAGGTGTCGGCACATGAAAAAGCTTATCTGCTCCGCAATGACGCTTGTTATTGTTTTGTCTTTCTCCGCCTGTGCCGGCACAAAAAAGGAACGGTCGGAGAACGAATATGACGTTGATCTTACTGCATTGAGCAGTACCATGGTATACGCAGAGGTCTACAATATGATGGCTGCTCCGGAAGACTATATAGGAAAAAGCGTTAAAATGCGAGGCGAATTTTCGCTGTATCAGGACCCTGAAACGAATCAGCTCTATTTTGCGCTGATTATTGAGGACGCCACCGCCTGTTGCGCACAGGGACTGGAGTTTGTCTTAGCGGGTGATTACAGCTACCCGGAAGATTATCCGGAGTTGGGAGCGGAAATCACTGTTGCAGGAAAATTCCAGACATACGAGGAAAATGGTGAGCTTTATTGCCATCTGGTTGACGCTGAGATATTGCAGCGCACCAGTTCCCCGCAAAAAAGCGCAAGAAAAGAAACGGCGCAGCCAAAGCGCGCCGTCTCTAAAGGCACTGAAACTGTCCTGTTGCCGCCGTGCATCGTCTGCACGGCGATTTTATTTTTCAGCGCAGCATACAATCATCGTAAGCACAGCATTCGTCCTCATCGCAGTTTAGCAAACAGCGCAAAAGCATAACGTCGCCGGCAATCATGACTATGGCAAAAAACGTGACCAGTCCCACCAATATCGGCGAAGAAATAAGCGACACGGCGAATCCTGTTGCAATAAGCGCTATAGCCGAAACGATGGTTCCCACTATGCCCACGGTGATACATCCCATATTCGCGCACAAACATTCAAGCGCCACCGTGCGTCCTCTGACAGCGGCGTTGTACACGCCTGCCCCCAGAAGAGCCCAATTTATCACACTCAAGCCAAGCAGAGCCCAGACGGCGAAATTTGCAAGCAGTAAAATTCCGTTTGCAAATAACAGCCCCGCGGCAGTGCCGGCCAACAGAGCGATTAGGACACCGATGATACATCCGATGTCAATGCAAGTGACATATCGTTCTCTCATAAAGATTTCTCACCTTCGTAAAAGATATAGACCGCACCGAAAAGCACAGCACGGTCCTACTCTATAATATGAGCACGGGCGAATTTTGTTTCGCAAACTCTGTTTGCATGTTGAAATAGTTCTTATTGAGGTATATACTTAAATTAAAGACATGTGTATGGGAGGAGAAAATCATGTTGAAACAATGTGCTGCCGTTTTAATGCTGTGCGCGTTGATGTATACGCCGGTTCTCGCGGAGGACGGGAGTAAAATCGAGGTCTATGACTATACACAAAGGATGACCTTTATAAACGCTCCGTTTATTCAAAACGGTGAGATTTATCTCCCGCTGCGCGAAACGTTGAATTTTTTCGGTTTGGAGGATATTCGCTACTCGCCTGAGAACGGCGGCGCCGTAAGCATACACGCAGGCGAGTTTTTCTACTCGCTCACAATCGGCTCCAAAGAGATTTCCATCGTTTCTCCAGTGCAATACAGTTTGCAAAAGACACAGCCCAATTTACGTAACGCTCCCATAATCATAAACAATCTTACATACGCGCCAAATGAGTTCTTCGCCAAAATGCGCTTCTCTTCAAGAGCACTTTTGAAAGACTTTGCCGTCTGCACCAATCTTTGTGCAGAGAGCGCGA
Source organism: Clostridia bacterium (assembly GCA_030527235.1). Taxonomy (GTDB): domain Bacteria; phylum Bacillota; class Clostridia; order UMGS1883; family UMGS1883; genus JAUNBL01. Next base: position 6,992 of record JAUNBL010000002.1, read on the forward strand.
TTGACGAAATTTTTGCCGTACGGATTTGGGCGGACGCTTTATACTACCGCGACGGCAGACCGCGGTATGACATTATGACGGAAACTTTGAAAAGCGCCTTTATTGCCGAACAGAGACGGAAGGCAAATAACGGAGAATGGTACTACAATATCGGCGTGTCCAGTCCATATCTCATATACTATGACATCAGGATAGACGCCGACAAAACCGCCGAGATAACTTATCACTTGTCAGACAGCGGGGGCGGATGGTATGACTTGAGCGAAAACCTTGCCTTTGAAAAAAGCGGCGGCAGTACCCTTGTTTCCGCTGCGGAGGAATCCCATGTTGTATATTAAAAAGGATTCCGCTTTCCGCATTATTTCTATTCGTCAGCTGCTGCTTAAACCTTATCGTATTTTGACTTGCGAAACTCCTTTGGGGTTTTTCCGATAATCTTTTTGAAGGTCTTACAAAAATACATTGCAGAATTAAATCCGCACGCAAATCCTATATCGGTAACTGAAAATTCTCTTCGGCAGAGCATGTTGCATGCGTTTTGTATGCGCACGGCATTTATGTACTCCGAAAGCGTTACACCTGTTTCCTTCTTGAAGCTTCGGCATAAATGCTCTTTTGAAATATAAAAATGCAGTGCAATATCAGAAAGTGAGTGTATCTCCTTAAAGTCACTGTTTATATACTTCAAAATATCATCTATGCGGTTGGCATTGCCTTTGGGGGACGCAGGCATAGCGCAAAGGAAGGACAGAATATTGCCAAGCGCCATAAAATCTTCCCTGCTTTTTGCAAGCCGTGCTACCTGAAATGATATATAGGCAAATTCTTTTTCTGAAAGCGAGTGTCTTATACTTGAAAAGCAAGCAGTAAGCTGTTTTGCGGCGGCGATAGTGAAATATTTGTGCATATAGTCATCATTAAAATATATAACGGTTCGAGCGTGATACGCGCCACCGTTGTTTTTGTGCAGCATATTCGGCGAATATGAAAAAACATCATACTGTTCGGCGACAAAAGTGTTTTCCCCGACGAGCATACTGCAGCTTCCCTTTTCTATTATAACCAGCTCGTACGCGCTGTGATAGTGCATCTGCGTCATAGACCAGTCCGCTTTGTGCGAACCATGCTCGACAATAATCGGAGCTGGCGGAATGTAATATGCTCCATTCAAAATAAATCACCTCTTTATATCAATATAGTACAACAAAAATAGAAAACAGTCAATATATTAGAATGAAAATCAGCTATTTTGACATATAATAAATACATACCATGCAAAAAAATATGAAAAGATGTGTCAAAATGAGATTAAAGAGAATAATCAGCATGTTGCTTGCGGCAGCTGTTGTGCTGCACTTCGCGACCACGCCGACAGCATATGCAAAAGAAAGCTTGGCGGACTTTGCACAACTACAGGCGGCGCTCACAAACGGAGGCGAGTATTCCATCGCACAAGGCATTGAGTTTACCAACAGCGGAATAAAAGCCAGCGTGACCATAAACGGCACTGAAAGCGCGGTCTTAAAATGCGTTGAACGCGGCAGCGGCGCTGGAATATATCAAAGCACAAATGTAACTTCAAAATTCAATTCCGTCACTATTATCGGAAATACAAAGCCGGAAGTAGGGCTGTGGGCAGGAGCCGGGAGCATGACGTTCACCGATTGCAACATCTGCGGTTTTGAGGTATCAACAGTGCGGAAAGCTGCGCTCGGAATAGGTTCTTCAGGCAGCGGCCGGCAAGGGGCTGTAAGCTTGAACAATACACGGCTGTCGGAGAATGGATTGTACGATATTTGCCTGTCGGATTCTGCAATCTTAAACATAAACAGAGGAACAACGCTCGACAAGCTTAGACTGCAATCAAGCAGCGCGACATTGAACATTGGCAGCGACTGGAGCGGTGAGTTTGAAATAACAATGGACAGCGCAGAATCAATGACACTCGGAAGTGTGGGTGAAAATGCGGATATTTCCGGCATAACTCTGGTCTGTCCTGACCCTGACTATTACATAGCGGAGGAAAGCGGAATAATGCTAATCAAAAAAGATGACGCGCCTGAAGGCTTGCGCTTAAATGTGGAAAGTATCTCTCCGTTAGGCTTAAAAGTTGGAGAGAGTAAAACAGTTACACCGATATTCAGCTATGAAAATGTTGCTATATCTGCCGTAAGCACGGACAGCGAAGTTGCACAGGCCGAGATTGAAGGTAAAAGTATTGCCATAACCGCCCACAAGGCCGGCTTTGCGCAGATAGTTGTGAGCGGCGAGGCGGCATTGGAGAATAATTCAATTATGACGGCGCGTACAAGCTTTCATGTCACAGTAACAAAGCAATCGGCAGAAAGTGCAGGCGCTCCAGTGAACTTAATCAAAGATGGCAAAGTATTGCTTCCGATAATAATTGACGCTGAGTATGAGAAAGATTCATCAGGGCATCGCAAAATACATCGTGCAGTCGGGGATTTGCGGCAGGATTTCGCTCTTGTAAGCGGCGGAATGAGTGTAAACGATATACCCATGGACGACACTACCAAGAAAAAAGAGCATCGTCTTGCTGCGATGCCTCAAGATAAGCTGCCACGCATACTTACTTCCGCAGCGACTGAAAAAACTGCAATCATTATAGGTTCCATAAGTTCCAGCGCCATTATTCGCAGCATCATCTCAGAAGGCCTTCTTGATGAGGCTGCGCAGATTGCCGGCACATGGGAGTGCTATTGTATAAAGACAGTGCAAAACCCGATTGCAGGCATTGACAGCGCTATTGTGATTGCAGGCAGCGATACAAGGGGGACTATATACGGAATATACAAATTGTCTGAGTATATAGGCGTTTCCCCATGGTATTGGTGGAGCGACGTGCCTGTCGAGGTAAAGACGGATATCACATATGATGAAGTTGCAATCGTAAACGACGGACCGTCTGTAAAATACAGAGGCATATTTATTAACGATGAGGAACGCCTTGTCGACTGGGCAGAGATGCATTTCCCCGACGACGGAGTACATGGACCCAACGAGTATATTTACCGCCATATGTTTGAGGCGCTTTTGCGTCTGGGAGCAAACACACTCTGGCCGGCAATGCACGAGTATACAACGGCGTTTAATACTCCGACTGACGAGAACGGCGTGCCGCTCAGTGCAAAGGCAGCTGACGAATACGGGATTGTCATGAGTTCATCGCATTGTGAGATTATGCTCAGGAACAACGTCGGAGAATGGTCGGACTGGAGGACGGCAAACACAGGCGAATTTGACGACAGCAGCAATCTTACCTACGACTACACCGTAAACAAGAACGCCATTCTTAAATATTGGCGCGAGCGTGTGGAAGCAAACAAGGATTTTGAAAATATATTTGTACTTGGGATACGCGGCATACATGACGGAAAGCCCCTATATGCCCGGCTTGAATCGGCAGGCTACGGAAGCGGCACGGGCGGCATTGTAAATATGATGAAAGACGTTATAAGCGAACAGCGGCAGATGATAAAAGATATTTTCGGAAGTGAAGACGCCGTCGCGCAGGTGTTTATACCCTACAAGGAAATGAACGATTATTATAACTACAACGACAAAGAGCTTGCCAAATGGCTGCCTGATGACGTTATAATCATGTATGCCGAGGATAACCAGGGCTATTTAAGACAGACGGCAACCGCAAGCGAAAGAGAGCGCAGCGGCGGCGCAGGCGTGTATTATCACAATTCATATTGGGGTACTCCAAAGAGTTATCTTTGGTTGAACTCAATGCCAATAAGCCTGATGTATGAGGAAATGCAAAAGGCCTATGACACAGGCATGGACAAATACTGGATATTGAACGTGGGCGACTTAAAGCCCGGAGAACTCAATGCTGAATTTTTCATGCAAATGGCATGGGACCGAGAAAAATTCAACTCGGCAAATATTGAAAATGTTTTTTATAAGGCTCAGGCTATGCGTGATTATGGCATTGGCGAAGCGGACGCAGATATTTACGCCGCTTCAATGATGAATGTAAGCCAGTATATTCAAAGAAAGCGTGCGGAGTTTTACGGTTATCAGAATTCAGGTTCAAGCGTAAGCGCATATTTCCCAAATTATGTATTTCCATTCAGTGTAACACAACATGGCGATGAGGGACAGCGTCAGGTTGACGAGTGGAATGAAGTTATCCGTAAAATGGACTTGATTTACGCCAAGCTTGATGAAGCGCATAAAACTGCCTTTTACGAGCAGGTATATCACGCAGCGCTTCAAAACCGCAATCGTGCAGAAGAGTATGTATATTATTGGAAAAATCAACGATATGCGCTGCAGGGCAGGTATGCCTCGGCAAAGGCTTACGCCGAGCTTTCCGCGCAAGCATCACAGAATATTGATGATGAGCAAAACTATTTTTACACATTGAACAACGGAAAGTGGAACATGATTATCGACTATAACCATATAATCTACTATCAGAGAAATCAAGGCGCCCTTAAGGTACTGCCTGATATGTACAGCTTTGCCGACAAAGCAAACGGAGTGGGCGCTGTATGTGAGGGTCAAAAACTGCCCGGGGACGATGTCACATTAACCTTTGATTCAAAGGCGGATAACAGTCGGTTTATAGACGTGTTCGGAAAAAGCGACACAAACAACGCATATGTAATCAAAGCTGACAGTGACTGGATAGAGCTTGATAGAACGTCCGGTATAGTCTATACCGAAAACAGAATTATCATAACCATCGATTGGGATAATGCGGCGGAGGGAGAAAACTTTTCGCAGATTCGCGTATATAACGCAGACGAAAGCGGAGTTTTAGAGGATACGCCTGTAAATATCTTTAAGGTGAAAGCGCTCAAGGACAGCAGCGCATATGAGGAAAATACATATTCCGAAGCCAACGGCTATGTTGTATTGGAAGCGGAGCACTTCAGCGATATGCAGGCGGCGCCGGACGGCAGCATCTGGGCAGAGGTTGCAAATCTCGGTCAGGTTGGCAGTTCGATGAAAGGTTACCCTGATTTGGCGAAGAAAATTTGGTCTGATTATCGTGAAAATTCCGCCAAGCTTGTTTACAGGGTCTATTTCAAAAACGTCGGCAACTTTACCGGAACGCTATACCGCTTGCCCACACTTAGCGAGGGCAGCGAGGATGGCATTGAGCGCAGCAGTCAGATTGCCATTGGTCTTGACAACGGCAATCCGCAGCTTTTACACGGTACACGGCGGACAAGCGCCTCCGCCTGGGGCGCAAATGTGATGCGCGGCTATGATCCGCTTTTCTTTACAATAACAGTAAAAAGTAGCGGCTATCACGATATTATAGTATATAAGGTGGATGCTTCCGTGTGCTTTGACAGAATAGTGATTGCTACCGGCAGCGAAGCGGCGGATGAATCGCTTATAGGACCTCCCGAGAGTCCGCATAATATTGCACGGGTATATCCACCGGCAATCGGGCATCTGCCTGATAAAATCACAACTGCTTATGCAGAGGGAAAACCGATGTACAACGTCTCGTTCAACAAAAATAAGGCTGTGATTACAGTAACAGCCGATACAGAAGCTTGTCTGATATTTACTCAGTATGACGAGGATGGCTCACTAATTAACACAAGGCTACACAATCAGCTTTTTACAGCGGGTGAAACTGAAATAGAAATCGAGTTGGACGGCAAGGTATGCACAATGCTGTGGAACGGCGTTAAAGAAATGATACCGCTTACCGATAAAATCTTTATATACATAGGTCAATAGGTTTTCTGAAAGAAACAACAGAGCTGCCTGCTTAGCGCCTGCTCTGTTGTTTTGTTATCAGCAGAAAACCGAGGCGGCACAGCCTTTTAAGCAATGCCGCCTCGGTAACATGTTTACTCCTGCGCGCATGGCGGCATTTATTCATTTGCCTGCCATACGCGAACCCAATCGCACTCAAAATACGCGGGCCAGGGGGTTGTAGTATCGGGCGCCCCGTCCCAGCCGTCTATCGCGAGGTTAATTATGATATACATACCGTCACTTTCGGATATGCGTGACTTATCGGTATACGTTTTCCCAAGCTGTTTACCATCAAAATACCAAGACATTGAAGTAGGCGTCCACTTGTAGCCGTATGTATGGAAGTCTTCAGTCAAATCAACCCCCACGTCGCCATGCGCCTGGTAGAACGACCCGGTATTGTCCCATGAGGGACCGTAGTGATAATTTGTGAGAACTTGACGTGGCTTGGAGCAGAGTATCTCGAACATGTCTATCTCCGGAGGCCAGCCGTCCTTAAGCATCCAAAACGCAGGCCAAAGCCCTTTTCCCTTGGGCATCTTAAAGCTTCCCTCAAAATAACCGTAATTAAAATTCCATTTATGGTGAGTGTTAACAGCGCCGGTCGTGTAGTTTACGGGAATTGACTGTCCGCTAAACTGCGCCACTTTGCCCTCGGATTCCGGCTGTTTTATGTTTTCGCCCTTAAGTTTCAGAATTCCGTTCTCAACAATTACGTTCTCAGGCACACAATAACCCCCATGGTTATGTGTGGGACCCCACGAATAATTGTAGCTCCATTTGGTGGTATCAAGCTCGGTACCTTCAAAATCATCATTAAACACAAGGCTGTATTCCTCACCTATCGCCTCCGGCCTTGTCACACCGTTCGGGATTTCAAGCGCGGGGAACTCTCTGCGCATAATTCCGCTGCCGGGGGTAACCGGAAGCGTTTTGTAAAGCTCTGTCATTTTTTCAATCAATGCCGCTCCCTCCTGCGCATCAATACTGTCCTTTGCACCGAATACACCGTTCGAGCCGATAAGACCGTTTGAAACGGCCACCTCGACAAAACTCAGTGCCCACGGTGAAATAGTGTCCGCATCCGTAAATGCAAGGTCACTGCCAACCGAAAGTTCGTTTTTTAGCTTGCGAAGGCCGCGGATAACCATTGTCACCGCTTCTTCTCTTGTTACCGGCGCCGTCGGGTTTAAGCTTTTATTTTCCAGCATTGAGTAATCGATAATACCCGCAGCGAGCGCCCCTTGAGCAATATCCGAAAACTCATCCTCCACATTAACATCGGAAAAAGAGTTTTCATAGATAAGCGAATTTACTTTCGCGACAGAGCACACATCCCTCAAAAAAACTATTTTTGTAAGCGAACCTTCCGCCGCGCCAATCGTGCCTATTCCAGTCACGGCAAGCACGATGCACAGAGCAGCTGTCAAAAGTATACCGAAGCTCTTTCTCATGATATCCCCCCTATTATTTAACCGGTGAAAACGTAAACGAATAACTGTATTTCCTGTTTGTAAGATTAAGGTATTGCGTATGCGTGCGCGCACCCCAACTGTCATCACCGCCGACACCCATCTGACAGCAATTAATTCGCGCCACGACTTTTTCAGGTACCGGCAGTTTGTAAGCATGATCCGCCGCTTCAATCTCATACGGAGTGTGAAATGCGGGTGAAACCTCAAAAACTTTATCGGCTGCAAACCTGATGCCTGTACCGTCTTTGTCTGTGAATTCCGCCCATCTTACATCCGTCTTATTTGCGCACTCTTGCGGCACGAGATATGGCGTAATCTGATCTGCTACCTTCATCGAATACACACCGAGTTTAGCGCTTGTTTTGCGGTCAACATATGTCTCGTGAGGTCCGTTGCCGTAGAATGTCATATTATCATAGGGCAATCTGAGGCTGAACATCATTCCCACCTCCGGAATCTCACCCTCCATAAGTGCGGGTACGAGATTCATATCCACGCGTACCGAGCCGTCCGCCGCAACGTTATAAACTACAGTCGCCTCTGACGTTTTTTCTGTGGGCAGTTCATACACACACTTGATGGTCGCCTTTGATTTCTCTGCGGATGCCTCTATATGCGCGAGCACAGCGTTTTTCGCAGCATCACGCCATGTACCGCTGCGCTTCTCAAGACGCGAGCCTTTGTCATTGTCCGTAAGCGCCCGCCAAAAGTTCATTACAGACGGAGCTGCAAAAAGCTCTTCGCCGTCCGCCTTGTAGCTTATGATGTTTCCGGTAGCGCGGTCTATCGCCATTGAAAACTTATCGGACGAAACAACTATTTTTACTCCTTTTTTTAGAGTAAGCACGCCGCCGGAAGCCGGCGCAGTCTTTGGCTTTGCAAACGGGAGTATAAACTGCTCGAAGGCCACCTCGTGACCTTTTGCCGCCCAAAGAGTATCCGACTTAAGCTGCGCCGAAACCGTAATCGCATACTCTTTTCTGCGGTTTTTCGGAATCTTGACGGATAAGTCAAACACACCCTCTGAAAGCGGTGCAAGCTCAACCTTGAATGCTCCTCTGTCTACTATTTTGCCTTCGCACTCAAGAATCCACGTAAAATCGTAATCCGAAAGATTTGTAAACAGATGCTGATTTATAATCCTTACCTTGCCGTTTTCAATATCGGCATTCTTAAACCAAATGTTCTGATAGCATTTTTTAGTCTCGATAAGCTTTGGTGTTACACGGTGGTCGGCAAATATAAGTCCGTTACCGGAAAAAGTACCGTCGTTGGGATAGTCGCCGAAATCTCCGCCATAAGCAAAGTATTGCGTTCCGTCCGAAGTTTTTGTTTTGATTGCTTGGTCAATCCAGTCCCAAATAAAACCGCCTTGCAAAGCGGGGTACTTATAAAACAGCCGCCAGTAATCGTGCAGCCCGCCGCAGGAATTACCCATAGCATGGGAATACTCGCAGAGGATAAAGGGTTTCTTATTATTGCCGTTTATAAAGCGCTCTATATCCCACGGCTTTGTATACATCTGGCTCTCTATATCGCTCGCCTCTTCAAAGCGGCGGTCATGGCAAATGCCCTCGTAATGTATCGGACGCGTATCATCTATCGATAGAATATGCTCGCGCATTTTCACAAAGTTCTCACCGCCGAAGCTCTCATTTCCGAGTGACCACACGCAAACAGACGGATGGTTGTAGTCGCGGCATACCATGTTATTCGCACGGTCCACAACCGCAGCAGTCCACTCGCTCTTGCTGCCGGGAATTGTCCAGCTCTCATCGCGCTGGCCATAGGCCCATGTGCCATGCGTTTCAAGATTAACCTCATCTATAACGTAAAGTCCATATTCATCGCAAAGGTCATACCAGAGCGTGTTGTTCGGGTAGTGACTCGTTCTAACAGCATTTATATTGTACTTCTTCATCAAAAGTATGCTCGTAAGCATATCCTCGTATGTTGTCGCTCTGCCGTGCTCGGCCGTAAAATCATGACGGTTAACGCCCTTAAACATGACGTTCTGACCGTTAATTTTCATCAGACCGTCCACTATCTCAAAGCGGCGGAATCCGACGCGGCAGGACGCAAACATAATTGTGTTCTTCCCGCTGCCATCGGCAAGCTCCAGCACCAACGTGTAAAGATTCGGCTTCTCCGCGCTCCACAGAGCGGGATTTTTAATTGCCTCGCTCGCAAGGCTGAGCGTCTGGAACTCCTCTCCCGTAAGTTTGACGGAAGCAGAAAGGTCGCGCTTAAAAACCGCCTTCGCGCTTTTCCCCTCGCAAAGTACAGCGGAAACCTTTACTACATTCTTTTTCGCGTTATAATTACGCAGTTTAAGCGCAATGCTGAGTGACCCTTCATCAAATGTGTCATTCAAAAGTGTTTTTACTCTGAAATCATATATGGACACCGAAGGCTGATACTCCAGATACACATCACGAAATATGCCCGACATACGCCAAAAGTCCTGGTCTTCAAGCCAAGACGCGTCACAAAATCTGAAAACGCGAACCGCCAAATAGTTTTCGCCTTTTACAAGATACGGCGTTATATCAAACTCGCTCGGCGTGAAGGTATCCTCACTATACCCCACCAAATCTCCGTTAACCCATACGTAAAACGCGCTGTCCACTCCTGAAAAGTGCAGCGTGACCGGAGTTGAAAAATCGTAATCGTCTTCAAGAGTAAAAGTGCGCGCATAGCTGCCCACCGGATTGTCTCCGCAAGGCGCATACGGCGGCTTCAGCTGAGGTTCCGCCTTGCACCACGGGTACTGCGTGTTGCAGTACTGCGGCACACCGTATCCTTCCATCTGCCAATGTGCCGGCACCTTAATCTCTTTCCACTTTTTTGTTTCGGAAATAGAATTATGAAACGTCCGGCTTGCAAATGTCTCATTCTTCGCATACTCAAATTTCCACATTCCATTTAAGCTGACCTTATGCTTGCTTGCCGAAGCATCGCATGTCAGCGCCTCTTTTTTGGAATCAAAGGGAACAAACGAGGCGCGTGCGTCAAGCGTGTTCAGCTTAAATATTTCAGGATTGTTGTTCCACTCCGGGTAGCCGTTGGATGGCGGGGTGTAGCAAAATTTTTCTTTCATAAAACCTACCTCCGTAATTTGAACACAAAATTCATGTATAAGTATAAACAATCTTTCAGCAAAAGTAAAGGAAAAGTTTTAATTCTTTTTACGATATTCCTGCGCCTTGCCGAGCGGCATGGCACGCGTTATTCCGCTCCATAGCATAACTTTCACATAGCTGTTTTCAGGAACTGTAATATCGCGGATGAAGTCAAACGACTGCTCTTTCGTTATCGAAACGGTCTTCATCGCCACATCCACAAGACTGCCATCCTCGTCGTACACGCCCACAAAAAGCTGCGCGTCGATAAATTCAACGTCATCGTTTGGCACAACCGTAACAATATAATCGTCATACTCAATAACGGAATAGCTTGCATTGCTCATCTTCACGTTGAAAACCTTATGCTCGTCCCAATCTGAAATGGTGTAAAAATATTTTGTTACCCCATCTTCCTCATCTGTTTGCAGCATCTCTCCGTCCACGCCCAAAACACTTTCGATTGTATACCCGACCGGCAGCTGTTCATCTGTAAAATAGCCTGCGGCGCCGTTTTCATCTGCCTCTATACAAGTAAAAATGTTCACATCGGAACGATTTGTTTTAATCGAATAATACGGCGCCATACTTTCGTCTTTTTTACCTCCTATAATTGTGCCGGCATTATTCTTAGACTCGCTGCCTACAAAAGCCTCTATTTTTCCGCTAAAACTCAAATCGCCTGCAAACTCCGTCTCCTCACTGACATAGCCCAAAACGCCGCCTACAGCGTCCACACCGCTTATATAGCTGCTCGCAACCGCACAATTTTCTACCCGAGAGTTTTTGGGAATATCTTCTATGTCGAAAAACAGGCTTGTAACACTTCCCGCTAAACCGCCGGTGCATCTCGAATATGTATCGGCTCCGACAACAACGATATTCTCACCGAAGCATTCTGAGAGTTCTCCGCCGTATCCAACTACTCCTGCAACTGCTCCTATGTAACTTGTACCGATTATGCAGCTGTCTTTTATTGTAAGATTCTTTACAGTACCCGTCAGATTTGCAATTAATCCCTGAAATTCGTCCCCGCTTATAAACAAGTTTGAGATGGTATGCTTTTGACCGTCAAACACTCCCGTAAACGGGTGTTCCCATGTTCCAATCGCAGTAAAGCCTTCAGTGTCTGCTCCTTCAGCAATACTGTCATAGAGTCCGTCATTGTCCGTGTCTTCCATAAACGGCTCGCCCATTGTAATATCATTTTTCAGCACTACCTTTTGTATGGAGCCTACAACATACTTGTTAAAACCTTCCGAAAAACGATGTAAGTCCTCAGCCGTATAAATCTCGTAAACGGTGTCCTTTTCCAGCATGGCGAGAAGCGCGTTTATGTTGCGCTGTGCATTGTCAATTTCATACTGTTCCGCACTATCATCCGCAAAAACATCCTTTGCACGGTTTAGATTGTCAACAAATACCTCCCAAACAAACTCCGCTTCCTCACCGGGTTTTTCAAGCGGGTTTTCACCATACCGCGCGGACGCGTCCGCAATCGCGGCAGAAAGCGCGCTCTTATCTGAGGCGTCTTCCGAGGAGACTGTCATTGCCTTAATAGCGATATTCCCAAAGCCACCCTTGATTTTTTTTGTATCCATCCATTTTTTTGTCTGTGAAACCTTGTCGATGTCGTAAATATAGCTCTGCTCCGTCCGGCTTCCATAGCTAACCGCTGTTCCTGCATAATAATCAAACCCGCTTCTCTCCACTTGTATCTCCGACGGCTCGCCGTCCTCTGTAATCGTAAAAACCACCGAAAACTTGTCTCCCAAAGAAAGAGAAACCTGCTGCGCCAGCTCAATGCTCATATATCCGGGGGTCTCAAAGCTGCCTGACTGCACCGTGCAAAGCTCGCCCGACTCAGGATTATCGTCGGTTGGATTTTTATATACAGCCACAGTGTAGTCCACACACGAAGAAGATATCATGACAGAAAGCATATTAAGAGTCTCGTCTCTTTTGGCGGTAAAAAGATTGGCCGCTTTTTCGCAGGTCACCATAGAATTGCAAACGGTGCCATCGTATTGATATATATGTTCATATGCGTTGCCGGGCATCATTTCAAAGAAGCCTATTTCAACGATGCTGTTATCGTAGTAGGAAAGCCAGAAATAACCGTCATCGCCTCTTTGATTCTTATATGTGTCTTTAATAAGCCACGCGCCGCTCTTTTGCGGCATGTTTCGAGGGTCAAAGGAATTGAAATTATCATCCCAGCCGACAATAACAGAAGCATGAGAGGCCTGACCTTCCATGTCATTTTGGTAGCAAGAACTGACATTGTTTTCATCAACGTACAAATCTCCGGGATAATACGCTACCGTGCACGCGCCGTAATCATAGATTCCCTTTTTGACCATTGCCACTTTGGCAGCGTTTTTGTCTGAATAAACGTCTTTATAATTCATGCTGATTTTTTTCATATTTTTCAGTCTGTAGTATGAAACAAATCGCTGCTCGTCCTCCAGACCGTATGCGCTAAATTCGAAGGGCGTATCCTTATAAAGTTGCACACCCATCCCTGTGGCAAGCGCGGCGGCAGCGACAGAAGCATTTCCGCCCATCAGAGAGCCGTAATATCCCGTCGCCATGTGATCTCCCTCAATTCCGTCAACATCTACAGCCTCTTCATAAGCAAACGCGCCCAGGTGTACTGGAGAAAACGCTAATTCAGCGCTCCCGTATATTTCCGACAGCCACTCATCCTTTATCGGCAGTCCTTGCTTTAACACGCTGGATTCTGCGGATGCCATCGCCGCAAACGCCCAGCAATATGCGGAAAACTCCTGGTGCTTTGAAACTGTCGAAAACCCATAATCACGCAAATCGTACGCCTCAGGATATGTCTCGGCAAGAACCATAAGCGAGGAGTTTGCTGACTTCTCCACTTCAACGCCGCGGCTGTCAACCACCTTTGTACGCAAGTATCCGCCGCCGTCCGAAGGCTCTTCAAATGCTATGTACTGCACGCTTTCCATTATATCGTCGGCAAGCTCATATTCCCAGTCCTTTTTCCCCGACACTCCCGGCGAGTTCACACTGAAAAAAAACGCTGCAATCAACATGCAAGACATCGCTCTTTGAAACATATTCCCTCACTCACTCTCTCAAAAATTACCTTTAATGTTGAAAAGCTCTCACACTTTCAGGTGTAAGAGCTTCTCATTGTGCATTTGAGTACTCGAAATCTTGCATTTCTTCACCCTCCTGCAAATTAACGGCGCAAATCTTTTCCTTCGCACCTCGCACTATTATTATAGCAGATTTTCAGAAGAATGCAACACCTTTTTCTAAATTTTAGTGGCAGAAATTTTGGCAGGCACTATATTTTGTGCCTCCGCCAAAATATTTGCTGAATTTTTTTCAATTTTTATATATGCAGCAAGTTTTCCACCGTTTGCAGCGCGGCAATTTTCTCGATACGGACGCAAATCGTCTATCTTGCCGTTTTCCAGTCCGAGCAGTTTTCCCCCTTCTACTGATACGGTTATAACAATTTCGGAGTTTGTAACGAGACGGCCTTCGCTGTCTTTTACAAAAATTTCAACATTCACACCGTCCTCACATACGGCTTCTATGTACGCTGCGGCGCCGCTCGTTTCTATGGCACAGCTTGCCGACCCCGCTATACATTCTATTTTTCCGCTTTCAAATGGAATTTCCCAATGCGCGGCGTAGTTTTCTACGGCGCATTTACCCATAGATTTGCCGTTCAGAAAAAGCTCTGCCTCACTCTGATTTGTAAAACACATAACATGTACTGTGTCTGTATTTTCATAGTTCCATGTCGGCGCGTCATTTCCGAAACGACGGCGGTCACGCCTCTCTTCGGCGCCGGCCTTGAATGTCGTAATATACGCACACGGCTCATCGCACCACATCGCCCTGCGCATATAATAGCGCGGTTTTTCAAACCCCGCCGTGTTAAGCAAGCCCGCGCCTGAAATACGTATCGGCCATCCGTGCGCTTCTCCCAAATAGTCCACACCCGTCCAAAGGAACTGACCGCATATATAATCGTTGTCGCGCACCGCATACCACGCTTCGGGGCTGTGTGAATTCTCACTCCCGTATATAACCCGTTTCGGATACTTCTCATGGTCCTTTGCGTACAGATGCTCCTTGTAATTATAGCCTGCAATGTCGGGAACGTCAGAATATCCTGTAATATTTGAAAGTTCCGGAAAAGCAAGCGCGGCTGTTACCGGGCGCGTCCTGTCGCACTCCCTGACATAGCTGCAAAGCCTTTGCGCAATCGTACGAAGGCGCTGCGCATTGGGTTTGTTATAATCATACTCGCGCTCCGCAGCGGGTTTGTTCGCGTCATTATTTCCGGTCATTGAGGTAAAGGCAGGATGGCAGTACGGGTCATTCGGATAGTCCACCTCATTGCCTATGCTCCAGATGATTACCGAGGGATGGTTGCGGTCACGCTCAACCATTGCCTTAATATCCCGCTCTCCCCAGTCGTGAAAATCCTCGAAATACCCGTTCTTTTTCGGAGGGTATACGTTATGCCCCTGCCACCATTTATTCTTCGGCCCCTCCCATTCGTCAAACGCCTCGTCCATAACGAGAAAGCCCATCTCATCACACAGTTCGAGCAGCGTTACATCAGGCGGGTTGTGGCTTGTCCGAATTGCGTTGCAGCCTGCCGCTCTCAGCTTGCACAGACGGCGGCGCCACACCTCTTTGGGCACGGCAGCGCCAAGACAGCCTGCGTCATGGTGCAGACATACGCCCTTTATCTTCATCGGCTTTCCGTTCAGGAAAAAGCCCTTATCAGCATCAAACTCAAAGCTGCGTATGCCGAAAACAGTTTCTTCACAATCATCGCCCACGCTCGTTTTCAGCGTGTATAAATACGGCTGTTCCGGTGACCACAGATTCGGATTGGAAACCTCTAAAACACTTCCGCCTCTTGCAATCTCATTGCCCGAAGCATCGCAAATCACATTTGCGGCAGCTGCGCCGCCGGTTTTTGCTTCCACGTATACGCGCGCGGTTTGTCCATCGCAGTCCGTCGTCACAAATACTCCTCCCGGCAAGAGTGCGTCCGCCGCAGTTACGGTAATGTATACGCGGCGGGTTATGCCGCTGCCGGTGTACCAGCGCGAATCAGCGCTATGAGCATGATTCACGCGCACAGCCAGGGTAATCGGCCGCTCAAAGTCCACAAAGTCAGTTATCTCATATGTAAAGGTGCTGTAACCGTACGGACGCTTGCCCAGATAATTTGAGTTGCACCAGACCTGCGAATTGTTGTACACGCCTTCAAATGTAACGTACACCCGCTCACCCGCCTCAAAATCCACATCGGCACGAATTCTGTACCAGCCTTCACCCGCAGGCAGATACCCGGTACCGCTTGAATTGTCGGTCGAAAAATCCCCCTCTACCGCCCAGTCATGCGGAACTGACACTTCGCGCCATGTCGAATCGTCAAACCCGGCGTAATCCGCGCCGTTTTGCGCACCCAAATGAAAACGCCACCCGTTTTCAAGAAAAATTTTCCGCCTCATATCAGGCACCTCCTTCAACTGCAAATTATTTTAGCATATTAATTTGCAATTTGTAAACGGGTATGTTAAAATAAGTTCAAGAAATTTTTGAAAGGGTAATGATAATGAAACTTGCTGTAATAGTACTCAACAAAACAGAGTGTCTTGACACCCTTCTCACTGAATTTGCCGGCAAGGGCATAAACGGAGCCACTATTCTTGAAAGCACCGGCATGGCTCATGCGCTTTCGGACGAAGGCGAGCTTAGGATAATAGCCTCGCTCCGCGTACTGCTTGACCCGGAACGGCAGAAAAGCAAAACTATCTTCGCTGTTATCGAGAACGAGCAGCTTCCGCTGGTCTCATCCATAGTAAACGCCGTCACGGGCGGACTGGACAAACCGGACACGGGCATTTTGTTTGCCACGGATATTTCTTACGCGGAAGGACTTGAAAAATAGACCATGTTCAATACATTCATATATCTTGCTCTTATGATTTTTACGGCAATGGCATTTGGCAGGCTCGCCAAGCTGGCGCATCTGCCCAATGTGACAGGGTACATCGTGGCCGGCCTTATAATCGGTCCAAGCGTACTGGGTTTGATTCCCGAAAATGCCGTGGGCAGCTTTTCGATTATTTCCGAAATAGCTCTTGGGCTGATTGCGTTTTCCGTAGGCAGTGAATTTCGTATTTCCTACTTTCGCCGCGTCGGGGCCACGCCTATTATAATCGCCGCGTTTGAAGCGCTGCTTGCTTCTGTCTGCGTTACTGCGGCGCTTGTTCTGACCGGACACGATGTGGCGTTTTCGCTGCTTTTGGGTGCGATAGCTTCGGCAACCGCCCCCGCCGCAACTATTATGGTCATTAAACAGTATCGCGCCAAGGGTCCTGTTACCGAAACGCTTTTATCGGTTGTGGCGATTGACGATGCCGCCGCGCTGATGCTTTTCGGGATTGCCGTTTCCATAGCGCAGATGCTGCAATCTCCCCACGCGCGCTTTTCGGTCATGACTGTCGCAAAACCGCTATATGAGATAGCGTT
The DNA here is from genome assembly GCA_030527235.1 of Clostridia bacterium. Classification (GTDB taxonomy): domain Bacteria; phylum Bacillota; class Clostridia; order UMGS1883; family UMGS1883; genus JAUNBL01. Next base: position 23,895 of record JAUNBL010000002.1, read on the forward strand.
ATCGCTCCTTATAGGAGTTGCGCTCGGCTCGCTGCTGACGTTCTTTCTGCGTTTTTTCAAGAAAGACGGAAACCGAATCTCGCTAACCCTCGGTTTTGTGCTTTGCGGCGTAGGCGCTGCAGCCTATCTTAATTTATCATCTCTCTTGCTTTGCATGGCTCTCGGAATGGCTCTTTCCAACCTCTCCAAGGTCTCTACGGAAATCCTCCGTCTTACCGATTACGTAACACCGCCTATATTTATGCTTTTTTTCGTGGACAGCGGCGCGGAGCTGAAGCTGAGTATTCTGCCCTCGATAGGCGTTATAGGTGTGCTGTACCTTATAAGCCGTGTAATAGGCAAATGTCTTGGCGCATACCTCGGCGCACGTATTGCCAAGGCGCCCGAAAATGTGCGCCGCTACCTTGGCGGAGCGCTTGTTCCGCAGGCCGGCGTTGCAATCGGTCTCTCACTTTTGGCAACACGTGTCGTTCCGATGTACGGCGACAGTATACGTGCCGTCATATTGTGCGGCACGCTTATCTACGAATTGGTGGGTCCGGCGATAACAAAAATCTCGCTTAAGAAAGCCGGCGAAATACAGTAGATTAGTAGATTAGCAGATTAAAGGAGGCGAACCCCTCATGTCAAATTTACCTCTGTTCTGGGAAAACTTAATTAATTCGGAAAGCGGTCTCCCTGTGGTCTTTCACTCTGTCCAGCGCATGATGGACGGGCGTTATCAGGTGGAGACAGACAGCGTACACAATGAATTTGAACTGGTGTACGTTCAGAAGGCTACCCGCGCGCACTTTGAAATCATGGGGGAACACGTACCCGTACACCGCCACGATTTGCTTCTTATAAAGCCCAACACTCCGCACAAGCTTGATGTGGCGACCGATAAGGTGTGCCAATTCCTTGTGCTGAAGTTCGGCTTTACAAAAAAAGACGGCACAAATGTCTCCGGAGTCTCGATGGACGAATTCCTGAACTTTATCAGCGATACCGAAGCGGGCGGTTTTTTCCGGCTTACAAGCATATATCGCACCGGTATCGTTAACGCTATGACGCAAATCATGGCGGAAACTCGTGAGGGTGATGAGGCAAGTGAATTTATGAGCGGGCTGTTGGCAATGGAGCTTTTCGTATGGCTCTCGCGCTCACTCAGGCTGCAATGGGAAAGCGACATTGCCGGCAGAACGGATAAAATGCGTCAGGTACTCGAAACTGCGAGAAACTACATCATAGAAAACTATAATCAGGATATTTCCCTGAGCGATGTGGCAAATTATGTATATATTTCTACGAGCCACTTTGCCCGCGCGTTCAAAAAAGCGTATGATGTGAGCCCGATTCAGTTTCTCCTTCGCGTACGCATCCAAAAAGCGCAGACAATGCTTGAGCAGACTGATAAAAAAGTGGGTGAAATTGCGCTTGAGGTAGGTTTCAGCGCACAGCAGAGGTTTAACGACATTTTCCGCAAGCAGATAGGCGTTTCACCGGGAGAATATCGTTCGCGCTACAAGGCATCAATTATGAACGTAGACCCAATGCAATAGCATAACGCAGCGCCGCCCAATCACGTATATAATGCTTTTTTCAAAAAAGCGGGGCGCGCATGCAAAATGTTTGTATGTTTTTTTTATTGACGAAGCGGCAAAAATGGGCGTATAATTTAGATATATTTTGAGTACGGGGGTTATGGAAATGAAAAAGCTCGACATGCTCTACGAGGGCAAGGCTAAGAAAGTGTTTCTGACCGAGGACAGCGACGTGCTTATTGTGGACTATAAGGATGATGCCACGGCATTTAACGGTCTTAAAAAAGGGAGCATAGAAAATAAAGGCGTTGTTAACAATCGGATGAGCAACCTGCTCTTCAAAATGCTCGAAAAGGGCGGCATAGAGACTCATCTCATCGAGGAAATTTCAGACCGCGAGACGCTTGTAAAGAAGGTTTCCATTGTCCCGCTCGAGGTTATTGTGCGAAATGTTGCGGCAGGCAGTTTTTCAAAGCGGTTCGGCGTAGAGGAAGGCACTCTTTTAGCTTCGCCTACGCTTGAGTTTTGCTATAAGAATGACAATCTCGGCGACCCTATGATAAATGAATACCAAATCCTTGCGCTTGACTTAGCGACAAAAGAGGAGCTTGAGCAAATAAGCGAGATGACGTTCAAAATCAACGATATGCTCGTTGCGTTTTTCAAAGAAATCGGTATAAAGCTTATTGATTTTAAGATTGAGTTCGGAAGATACCACGACAGAATTATTCTCGCCGATGAGATTTCACCCGACACATGCCGCCTTTGGGACGCAAATACTAACGAAAAGCTTGACAAAGATCGCTTCCGCCGTGATTTGGGCAATGTTGAAGGCGCCTACGAGGAAGTTTTCAAAAGGTTGGGGCTGTAAATGTATTATACGAAGCCTAAAGAAGAATGCGGAGTGTTCGGGATTAAAGCTTCGAGCGACTGCGCCGAAAGTGTTTATTACGGTCTTTTTGCGCTTCAGCACCGCGGCCAGGAGAGCTGCGGCATAGCCGTTGACAACGGCAGTAATATTCAAAGTTACAAAAACATGGGGCTTGTGCATGAAGTGTTCACGCCCGATGTTTTGTCGCTTTTGTCGGGGAAAACGGCAATCGGACACGTGCGCTACTCCACCACGGGCGCGAGCTTGCGCGAAAACGCGCAGCCGCTCGTGACAAAGTATACCGGAGGCGTTATGGCAATTGCGCATAACGGTAATCTTACCAATGGAGCTCAGCTGCGCAGTTCTCTCGAAGAACAGGGTATGATGTTCCAAACTACAATAGATTCCGAATCAATAGCATATGTTATCGCGAAAGAATGCCGACGCCATAAAGATGTTGAGCACGCTGTACTCGCCGCAATGCGGCAGATACACGGCGCGTATTCGCTGCTTGTCATGATTCAGGGCAAGCTTATTGCGCTGCGCGACGAATTTGGCTTCCGTCCCCTTGTTGTAGGCACACTTGACGATGGCTACGTTGTGGCCAGTGAAACGTGCGCGCTTGACGCTGTCGGCGCAAAACCCCTGCGTGAGGTCGAGAGCGGGGAAATGATAGTTATTGATGATGACGGACTTCACTCTTACCGCGACAACTGCTCCGGCAAATCGCATATGTGCATTTTTGAATACCTTTATTTTGCTCGCTCAGACAGCGTAATCGCCGGAAAAAGCATCTACGAAGCACGGCGCGAAGCCGGCAGACTGCTTGCCAGGCAAAGCGGCACAGAAGCGGACTTGGTAATTGGCGTACCGGATAGTGGGATAGATGCTGCAATAGGCTATGCCGAGGAATCTGGCATACCTTACGGAGTAGGACTTATAAAGAACCGATATATAGGCAGAACATTCATACAGCCTTCTCAAGAGATGCGCGAACACAGCGTAAAGCTGAAGCTCAACGTGGTTGCCGACAGTGTGCGCGGTAAAAGGGTTGTCATGATAGACGACTCCATTGTACGCGGAACCACCTGCCGGCGCATAGTCAAAATGCTCAAAGACGCCGGCGCTAAGGAAGTGCACATGCGTTCGAGCGCGCCGCCGTTTTTGTACCCATGCTACTTTGGGACAGATATTCCTTCGCAGGACATGCTTGTTTCATGGAATAACACTACAGAGCAGGTACGCCGCCTTATCGGGGCGGATTCGCTTGCTTTTTTAGACCCTGACTCATTGGGCGAGATAATAACAGGCTCCGTTTCAGGCTACTGCGATGCCTGCTTCAGCGCAAACTATCCGACAGCCGTTCCGTACCGCGGAGAAGTGCGAAAGAGATGACCGCAAACTGCTGTTGGCAAATCAACAAGTTTTGAAAGGGTGTCCCGTTATGAAAATAGCTTTCATCGGCGCCGGAAGTATCGGTTTTACTCGTACGCTGCTTACAGATATACTCAGTGTGCAAGAATTTAAGACATCGCAGATTTCGTTTACAGACATAAATTCCGATAACTTAAACATGGTCACTACTCTTTGCCAGCGAGACATTGACTCGAACGGCCTTAATATTAAAATTGCCGCCACGCTTGACCGTCGTGAAGCGCTTTGCGACGCTAATTATGTGATAAACTGCGCCCGTGTAGGTATGTTGGAGGCCTTTGAAACAGATGTCAACATCCCGCTTAAATACGGTGTAGACCAATGCGTAGGCGACACTCTTTGTGCCGGAGGAATTATGTACGCTCAGCGCGGCATTCCCATGATATTGGATGTTTGCAAAGATATCAGGGATACGGCGGCAAAGGACTGTATACTGCTGAACTACGCCAACCCAAACGCTATGCTGACTTGGGCGGGCAACAAGTATGGCGGAGTTCATACCATCGGTCTTTGCCATGGCGTTCAGGGCGGGCACAGCCAGATTGCCGAAGTACTTGGGTTGAAAAGAGAAGAAGTTGACATAATTTGCGCCGGTATTAACCACCAAACATGGTATATCAGCGTAAAACACAACGGCGAAGATTGCCTCGACAAGCTTCTGGACGCTTTCCGAGCGCATGAGGTATACTCTAAAACCGAAAAAGTACGTATCGATATGCTGGAACGATTCGGATATTACAGCACCGAATCCAACGGTCATCTGTCCGAATACGTGCCGTGGTATCGCAAACGTCCTAAGGAGATTAAAGACTGGATTGACCTTTCCAGTTGGATTCACGGGGAAACGGGCGGATACCTCCGCGTATGCCAAGAAAGCCGCAACTGGTTTGAGGTAGATTTTCCTAATTGGATGAAGGAAAATCCGAAAAAATACTGTCCCGAATCACGCAGTCAAGAACACGCCTCGTATATTATAGAAGGATTGGAGACCAACCGAATCTACCGCGGACACTTCAATGTAGTAAATCAAGGCTGCATAACCAACCTGCCGTCTGATGCAGTTGTCGAAGTTCCCGGATATGTGGACGCAAATGGGATTAACATCCCGCGCGTAGGTGATTTACCGCTTGGCTGCGCCGCCGTATGCAACGCAAGCATCAGCGTACAACGCATGGCTGTAGAGGCAGCTTACAATGGCGATGTTATGCTTTTGAAGCAGTCTATGATGATGGACCCGCTCGTTGGAGCAGTATGCAGTCCGCCGGAAATTTGGCAAATGACGGATGAAATGCTGATTGCTCAGGAAAAATGGCTGCCTCAATACGGTGCGGCAATAGCACAGGCGAAGGCACGCTTTGCACAGGGCGGTCTCATACCTACCAAAAACTACGGCGGAGCGGCAAGGCTGCATGTTAAAACAGTTGAAGAGATGGCACAAGATAAGGAACACTCCCGCAATCTGGCGTCCGCAGCCGAAAAGGCTGGTTTGTAAAACATTCGTTACATAGCAATCCCCCGTTTTGACAAATCAAAACGGGGGATTGTTTAATTCACGTTATTTTCTGTACACTTCAACTACGCATACGCTGGTCCATCCGCTTGTCGTATTACCATGGCACTGAAGCCGTACATAGCGCGCCTGAATATCGCACGGGAAGTAAAAGGTATCATTATTTCTCGCAATCGTAGAACCCTGCCATATGCGAGTCCATGTGTTCCCGTCCGCAGAAAGCTCTACCTCGTAAGGAATTGTGCGGTCATCATCATACAGACGCATCGCCACACCCACGCAAGAGACATTCGTTGCAGCGCCGAGGTCAACAGCTATAATCTGGTCGCCCTGAGCCGCCCAATAAGTGTTTTTGTCACCGTCAAGAATGTTATCGGCATCGTTTTCAGCTTCAGGTTCATCAGAAGCGTAAACCGTTGTAAGAGTAAGCTTGGTGCCTGTAGGTGTACTCTGCTCCTCAACCAACGATTCGGTTATCGTTCCCTGCATGGTTGTAAGCATCTCCCAAAGGTTGCCGCCTGCAGTCGTGGTCGTTGTGGTAGTAGTCGTTGTTGTCGTTGTACCTGTACCGTTATAAGCAGCCAACTCAAGTGTGCTGGCCCATTCTCCCGCCGTCGTACCGTTCACCGCAAGGCGGACATAGCGAATGTTCGCATTGACATCGCGTTTTTCGGTTGTCTGTGTGGTAGATGTCCCGCTGAAGATTTGGTTGTAGCTGCTGCCGTCCGCCGAAACAGAGAGCGTATAATTTGTCTGCCGCTCTGTCGGCTTCCAGAACGAAAGCTCAATATGCGTTACCTGCTGCGCACTGCCAAGGTCCGCCGTAAGAGTTCCTGAACCCTGAGCTGCCCAGCGTGTACTCATATCGCCGTCAATCGCATTAATTCCGGGATTTTCGCCCTCGGGTTCATTGTCTGCAGTCGCACTCACGAATGAGAGTCTGCCGCCTCCGCCTGAAGTTGTGGTCGTGCCGCCGGTCGAAGTACCGTTGTAAGCCGCTAATTCAAGCGTGCTGACCCAGTCGCCCACAGTTGTATTATGTACGTTAAGTTTCACGTAGCGGATACTCGCGTTGACGTCTATCTTATCTGTTGTGTTTGAAGTGGATGTTCCGTCAAACACATCTTTATAATTGCTTCCGTCAGAAGAAACGGAAAGCGTGTAGTTTGTCTGTCTCTCGTTCGGTTTCCAGAAAGAGGTTTCCAAATGCGTAACGGGTTTTACAGCGCCCAGGTCGGCTATAAGAGTGCCCTCGCCCTGCGATGCCCAGCGCGTGCTCATACTGCCGTCAATTGCATTAACGCCGGGATTTTCGCCCTCGGGTTCATTATCCGCCGTTGCGCTTGCAAAGGTAAGTTTGCCGGTCTCTACATTGACACCGCCGCCAACCGACGGTGTGATTCCGCCTGTTGTGGTAGATGCCACTATGGTTATTTCAGGAAGAACTCCTGAGGTAATAGCGCCGGAAATCTGAGCAATAACCGAAGTATCTCGCTCAGTCAGGACCTTGCGCGAGGATATTACCGCCATGCGGCTGCCTTCGTCCCAGTAAATCGTTTTCCCAATTATAGTTTCCGCAAGCACGCGGAGCGGGACAAGCGTGGTACCGTCACCATAAATGGTGGGCGCTACGTCCGTTTCAATCACCTTGCCGTTAACGATAATGCTTTTGCTTCCTATAACCATTTGCACGGTCTTTTCCGTTCCAAAATTAATGGTGATAAGCTGCGATGACTCGTCCCAGGAAACAGTTCCGTTAAACGCTTCCGAAACAAACCGCACCGGAATAAGCATCCTTCCGTCTGTAATCTGAGGCGCAGTGGTGAGCTGCACAATCGAGTTGTTCGCTATAGCGGTTGTGGAATCCGCCATAAGAACGACGCTTCCGTTTACTGCCATCGAATAATCCGCAGCAGAAACTGTAACGGATGCCAGTGACAGCGCCATCGTAAATGCGACTAATAAACAAAGAGCTTTTTTCATAGTAAAAATTCCTCCCTTTCACTCATACTAATTATATCTCATATTTTCACTCTTGTAAATATATTTTTTCAAACTATTTTATTCCGATATTATATCATACATTGCCGCCGCTTCCTCTTTGCGCACATGCTCCGCAACACTCGCCACTCTTACTCTCACGCTTTTTTCACCGAACCGTATTTCCAAAACATCGCCCACCTTGACATCTGCCGAGGGTTTTGCCTCGCGCCCGTTAATTGTTATCCGCTGCGCGCCGCAGGCTTCGTTGGCAACGGTGCGTCTTTTGATAAGGCGAGATACCTTAAGATACTTATCTATCCTCATAAAGCACACCTTTTTTATAGAACGCCTCAAACGCGCGCAGTGTCATATAAGTATCAAACTTGGAAACTATTTCATAAGTGGCGTGCATACTCAGTACCGGCACTCCACAGTCCAGCGTTTCCACACCGTAATCTGCGACATACTGCGCTATCGTACCGCCTCCGCCGCAGTCCACTTTGCCCATTTCGCCCGTTTGCCACGTTATCAAGTTATCCTCAAATAATTTCCTCATATTGGCAAGCATTTCGGCGCTTGCATCGTTTGTTCCGTACTTTCCGCCGCTTCCACCATATTTCATTACAGCAATTCCTCCGCCCAAAAGCGCAGTATTGTTCTTCTCAAAACAAGATGCGTAGCTCGGATCAAAAGCAACCACAACATCTGCAGAGAGGCACATGCTGCGGTCAAAGCACCCCAAAAGCGCGGCGCTTGTCGCATTCACAGCGCACTTTTCCATAACCATTGCCGTGGCATAGCGCATAAACGCGCTCCTTGCCCCCGTTGTTCCGGCGCTGCCCGTTTCTTCTTTATCTACCAAAAGGCACATCGCAGTTCTGTTACATTTTTTAACATTTAGGATGGCTTTCAGCGCAGGGAAAGCGCAGGAACGGTCATCGTGCGCATAAGATGCTACCAGCGAACGGTCAAAGCCTAAATCGCGAGCCTTGTATGACGGAACGGCCTCTATCTCCGCGCTGATAAAATCTTCTTCTTCTATGCCGTATTTCTCGCGCAAAATATCAAGCACGCACGTTTTGAATCTATCCTTGGCGTCCACGGCGCCTGCCGGAGTGGAACCGACTAAGAGGTTTAGGCTCTCGCCCTCTATAAACCGGCTTGCCGTTTTATTCATTTGCTCGCTCCCAAGATGTGGCAGCAAATCTGTTATGACAAATGTAACATCGTCATCATTTTCGCCTATCACAATATTGACGGCGGCGCCGTCTTTTTTTACCACAACTCCATGTATGGCAAGCGGCGTGGAAGTCCACTGATATTTTTTTATTCCGCCGTAGTAGTGTGTTTTGAGATACGCCATGTTTGTATCTTCAAAAAGCGGGTGCTGCTTGAGGTCGAGCCGCGGCGCGTCTATATGGGCGCCGATAATGTTTATACCGTTTACAATAGGCTCGGAACCGATAACAAATAACGCCACCGCTTTATTCTTATTAACGACATACACTTTGTCGCCAGCCTTAAGGCTGGTTTTATTTGCAAGCGGCACAAACCCCGCTGACTCAGCAAGGCGCAAAGACTCACTCACGCACTCACGTTCGGTCTTACCCGCGTTAAGAAACTTTTTATACTCTTCGTTATAGGCGAAAATCTTTTTTTTGTCCGCCTCAGTCACCGCGTCCCAGCCTTTTTTTTCTTCACTCATAAAAATCAACTCCCTCTTTCGTGATATGATAGCACAACCGGAGCAAAATTACAATATTAAAATTGACAAAAAGCTCTTAAAGTTATATACTTTATATGTGAGGTGGATGTAATGGCAGGTAGATTTATCGTTTTCGAGGGATTGGACGGGAGCGGCAAGAGCACTCAAATTTTGCGGCTCGCGTCAAAACTCGGGCGTGAAAAGGTGTTTTTGACCGCCGAACCCACGGAAACGGCGATAGGCGGCACTATAAGAGAGGCTCTCTCCGGCAGTTTGAAAAAAACTCCGTTTGAAATGGCAGCTCTTTTTCTTGCAGACAGAATATCGCATAATATATTGATTGGCAAGCATCTGGAAAACGGGCGCGACGTTATTTGCGACCGCTACTATTATTCGTCGTTTGCATATCAGGGGCTTGAATGCGACTTGTCTTGGGTCATGCACATGAACCTTGGCTGCAGCGCTATAAGAAGACCGGACGTTTGTTTTTTTATGGATGTTTCGCCATCGTACTGCCGTCAGCGAATGTCACAGCGGGCGGAGCTTGAGATTTTTGAAAAAGACCTGGCGCTCATGCAGAAAACACGCGACAAATTTTTTGAAGTTTTTTCTCTGCTAAAGGACAGCGAGAACATAAAAATCATTGATGCCTCGCGGCACATTGAAACGATTTCCGAGGAGATTTTCTCTTTGGTTTCGGAAATTTAAGGGGGATGCATACAAATGAAAAAACTGCTTTGCGCGCTGATTTCTCTTTCCATGCTCTGTTCGCTGCCGATGCTGCAGCTTGACGCATCGGCATATGCCTTTACGGATGCGACATTTTTTTCACGTTTTAACTACGGCTCTTTCGCTGCACTTTCTTCAGTCCAAAGCTACGTTGACAGTTCAAACTATTCCGCAGCGAAACAAGCCCTGCTTGATTACTACAAGGCAAAAAAAGCAAGCGGCGCGCTCTCCGGTTTTGCCGTTACGCAGGAAGATGCCAACTTCGGCATGGCAGTTCTGGCGCTTGACAACATAATTACCGGTCCGTATGAGTTTGACGTTCAGATAGGCGCTTTTACTGTTTCGTCCACCGCTGCACAATACGTCACGGCAGACATTACCGACAAGGTGAAGAGCGAAGTTGACAACGGCAATATTTCACTGATGCTTTTGGAGCGGCAAAAGCAGGAATACGCGGTCAACGTCTATTCACGCGAATCATCATATGCACCGCAGCTTATTGTCACAACAGACGATGGCGTGGTCACAATTACCGCAGATAAGGATACATATATCAATTCCGACGCAACGACTACAAACTACGCGAGCGCGATGGTTTTGCCAGTCAATGAGCAGTCAAACGACACTACGGACGCGTTTTCGTCGCAAACACGCCGTCCTTATATAAATTTCCCGCTCACCGCGATATCGGGCAAGAATATTATAAGCGCGCAATTAAAGCTATATGCATATCTTGACACGGGCTGCACCGAAGCAAAAGATGTTCATGTACTGTTTTGCGGAGACTCCACATGGAATGAAGCTTCTCTTACCTGGGCGAAAATTAACGGCAGCGTCTATTCCTGGCAAAGCGCCGCAACTCCGCCATGGACAAGTCCCTCAGGCGCGGACGGGGAATACCTTAACGTAACATGCCGCTTTTGGTACGCAAGGCCCATGGTATGGGAATACAAAAAATTTCTTGCCGACCCGACGGGTTATCCCGAAGGCGAGGCGTACGGTATAAAACTCTTGGAACTGATGAACGCTTTTGCGACCAATATGTCAGCCGGATATAACCGGACCCTTGAGACCGGCGAGCGTCTCAACCGCTGGGTAGACGTTATATATGAACTGGTGGATTCCGACATTATGACGGCGGATATTTTCTGCAACCTGCTGAACTATATGTGGGGAGACTGCAATTACTTAAACGGACTTTCCATAACAAACGGAAGCGTTTGGTGGAGTAATTGGCGCGTTGTGGCAAACGCGGGTTTTTTCAAAGCGACTGAGTTCCTTCCTGAGTTCTCGCTTTATTCAACTTGGCGCGCCAAAGCAGAGAGTAACCTTGACTGGACGTTTGACAACCTCTATAATTCCGACTATTCGTTTACGGAGGCTGGCCCTGCATATGCTATCTGGTGTACTGAGCTTTATTCAGACGCAGCTATAATGGCCGACATGAACCAAAATCCTGTGAACGAGGAGTTTCTGAACAAGCTCAAATACACTGCGCGCTATGCGATGGAAACCATGTATCCCAACGGATATGACACAAATATTGGAGATTCAAACTACAAAGACCGTATGCGCGTATTTACGCGTCTTGTGAATTACTTTGACAACGATGAGCACCTAAAGGCCTATACCTCTGGCGGTACGAACGGAACACCGGAATACTATTCAAATTATTACACAGACGCTAACAGTGCGTTTTTCCGCAACTCCTACGACCCTGCTAAAGCAGTGTACTTAAACTTTATGAACACGACATATGACGGGCACGCGCACCCGGACGCAAATCAGGTAGTGATGTACGCATACGGCAAGCCGCTTTTGGTAGACAGCGGCCGCTACGGTTACAGCGGAAGTGAAATATACAGCGCTCTCCGCGCTGCATATGCGCACAACACTATAGAGGTAGAGGGAGCGTCTCTCGCCGCCCATTCCTCAAGCGGCGCACCGCTTGAGTATACCGTTGCCAACGACATATTTGATTATACGTCCTCAACACAAAGCGGCTATTCATCTTTGGGAATTTCGCATAACCGAAGCGTACTCTTTCTGCGCAAAGGCTTTGCGATTATTTCCGACACTATGAATGGCGCGTCAGCCTCACAAACATACAGACAGAACTGGCATTTTCTGCCCTCAGCACATGCAAGCGCTGACATTGACACGAGCAGCGTTTCCACAGCCTTTGCTAATGAGGCTAATATTACTGTCGCCTCAACTGCACAGCCGAGCGTAAAGAGCGGTTATCACAGCTCCGACTACGGTCTGGCTGCACAATCCGAATATGCGTCTTTCACAGTAAGCGGAACAAACGCCAAAATCGACACTATTCTCTATCCCTTCGATGGAGCTGCCGACAAGAGTGTTGCCGCAGTTGACCTCGCCTCCGGAGACAACACAAAGAGCGCAGTAAAGTTCGTCGTAGGCGGCGTGGAGAGCTATTACTACTCTATGCACTCCGACTCGGCTAACGGCGTGTTCGGAAATTATTCGTTTAACGGTCAGACCGCCTACGTATCGCCCGAAGAAATCGCCGCAGTGGGCGGCTCGATTCTTTCGGGTCAGGAGGGTTCTCTAATAGAAAGCTCTACACTTGTTCCCTCAATCGGAGTTTCCTTCTCCGGTACATCTGTTGCCATTTCAGGCGACTCGCTGGAGCCTTCGACCGAGCAAAGCGCGATAAAGATTTACGCGCCCAATGCTCAAAGCGTAACACTGAACGGCGTCTCAGTACCCTTCGTGCGTTCGGGCAATTATATCTATGCTGCGGCCGTAACGAGCGTAACGGTGAATTTCGTGGACACAAGCGGCTCCCAAATAGCTCAAAGTCTTACCTTCACCGCTAAAGCGGGCGACACATACTCGTATACCCCTGAAGAATACATCGAAGCTGAAGGCACACTATATTTCTACAGAGCGCTTCTTTCAAAGTCAAGCACAACAGTAAAAAGCGGTACCAACACTCTCACACTTGTGTACGCAACGGGCGATGAAAATATTTTGGCAGCGGAGGACATGAGCATACGTTTGGACGGTGCGACGACCGACAGCACAGAACGCATTATCGTCGCCGGAACAAACAGCTATACGAGGCGGAACGGCTTTTTGAAGTTTAACATATCAGCCCTTGACACAACAACTCAGATAGCGTCTGCGTATGTAGTCCTAAAAACCGCCGCCGCATCCAACGGACAAACCACGGTGAGCGTGTACTCCACCTCGTCGTCGTGGAGCGAGTCAAATGTTCCTGCGTGGGCATCGATGCCCGCCGCAGAATCTCTTATCTGCACCTATACGCAGCCTCTTGACTCTGTGGGTACCTATAGAGTTATAGATATTACCGATTACTATGACTCCCTTCTCGGAATTGAGGATTCCTTAAGTCTTCAACTCTTGTGCGATGCATCGAGCGGAAGCAATAACGTCTTACAGTATTATTCTAAAGAAGCTGCGGACGCCGATGCCTATGCGCCTACACTTATTGTGACTTATTCCGGAGGAACACGACCGCAAAGCGTATCGTCCTCAATCAGCGTAACCGCAGCCCGCGGTGCTTCAATTTTAGCTTCTACAGGAAAAGACGAAGGCAGCGGTTATGTGAATCGTCTCATGACAGATACCAGATGGAATATACGCTTTGGAATTTGCGGATTTGACATTGATTATAACGGCACAGTTCCTTCCTCCGGCAGCGTTACGTTTTATACCGGGGCGGATAACAACGCCACAACCGCTTTGTCGTTCTCGCTTTACCCATATGATGCTCTGGGGTACACGTGGACAAGAGATACAATCTCGGGTGTGACTTCACTGCCATCCGGTGTTGAGGCAATTGCAACTCAAACCATCCCCAGCGCACTTAGTGCGGGAGAGCGCCAGGCAGTCACGTTTGATATCACAGACTACCTTCTTGCAAACCCCACACAAGAGAGTTTTAACTTTATTATCGGAATAAATACGGCTTCGGCGTATTCGATATTCTATTCCGAAAGCACACAATACGCTCCGACAATGAACATATCCACTGTTTCGGCACAATCGCCCTATATTTCAGTTTCAAACGGCAATGTTCCTTATCGCTACGACGAAGATTCCAATGGCATATTCATCTTTGCCAAGCTGCTTAACGCTTCAAATGTGACAGTAATCGATGCCGGCTTTGAAATTTGGCAGACTACGGACCCTTCAAGACAAAAAAAGTACGAACGGGTTTCGTCCGTAGTTCCCAATTCCGAAGGCACGTTCGGAGTTAGGCTGCCATCAATCGTTGAGCGGCGCACAATACTTCCGTATGTAACTTACACAAACTCCGACTCTCTGCAAACAACTATTTACGGAGCGGAAATCTGGGTTGACCCATAAACCGAATAAATATATAGTATGCGCCCCGATTATCGGGGCGCATACTATATTCTTCCGTTTTTGTTCTTTTGCTTTTTAATTACCTTCAGCCGCGTAAAATCCTCGCGTTCCTTTTCCTCGAGCGCATTTGCAATATCGGAAGTCATTTTTTCGTACTGTGGAATTACAATATTTTGAAGCGCATTCGCCCGCTTTTGTGTCTTTTTAATATTCACAGCCAAACGATACGCCGAGGTTTCCACCTGCGCGAGATGCAAGCTCAACTCCTTAACGCGGTTAAACTTTATATACGCTTCGTCAAGCGCTGCAGAGGAATTCCAAAAGCCATACGGCGGGCGGTTCGGCTTTTTTTCGTAGGAAACAAGCGGGATAACAGCGCCCATTACGCTTCGGCTTTTTACAGCAATGCTGTTATCTATCGGCATCGCCGAAAGAATTTCTTCTATACGGCTTATCCCCATTGAGGTGTTCGCACGCAGCAGAGCCGAGTAGGCTTCGCGAAACGTGATGTCTATTTCGTTCTGCATACTGCGCACCTCTTCCAAAAGTCCCATCAGCTCGCGCACAAGAATGGCACGCTTTTTATCTAGCAGTGAATAGCCCGTTTTCGAGAGCGCAAGCGTGTTTTTTGCGATTATCAGATTGCCTTTTGTAGCAAGAAGCTTTTCCGCCATAATTATCCCTTCTTCGGCAAATATTTGTCGAGCATCTTCTTGTCTATGCGGTCAAGTTCGCTCACATCAAGCATGGACAAGAGTTTCCAGCCCAAATCAAGCGACTCTTCTATAGAGCGGCTTTCATCGCGGCGCTGCGCCAAAAACTCCTTTTCAAAGCGCTCACCAAAGCTCATGTAGAGTTTGTCGGCTTCACCAAGCTCATCCTCCCCTATTACCGATGCAAGGGAGCGCACTTCTCCTACCTTCGCATATGACGCGAAAATCTGGTTTGCAATTTGCGGATGGTCTTCCCGCGTGTAGCCCTCCCCTATACCGTCCTTCATCAGACGAGAAAGTGACGGCAGCACGCTGACGGGCGGGTATATTCCGCGGCTTGAAATCGAACGGTCGAGCACTATCTGTCCTTCGGTTATATAGCCTGTAAGGTCAGGTATTGGATGCGTTATATCATCGTTAGGCATGGTAAGAATGGGAATTTGCGTAATGCTCCCCTTTTTGCCCTTAACAATTCCCGCTCTTTCATATATGCTTGCAAGGTCTGAATAAAGATATCCCGGAAATCCTTTTCGCGAAGGTATCTCACCCTTTGTGGACGAAATCTCGCGCACCGCCTCCGCATACGCAGTCATATCAGTCAAAATAACAAGGATATGCATTTCCTTTTCAAACGCAAGATATTCTGCAGCAGTAAGCGCGGCGCGAGGTGTAATAATTCGTTCTGCAACAGGGTCATCGGAAAGGTTCATAAACATGACGACTCTGCTTGAAGCTCCGCTCTCCTCAAATGATTTCCTGAAAAACAGCGCTTCGTCGTTTTTTACCCCCATTGCCGCAAAGACTATCGCAAACGGCGTATCATCAGCGCCCGAAAGACTCGCGCGGCGTACAATTTGAGCTGCCAGCCGGTTATGAGGCATACCGCTGCCGGAAAATATGGGCAGTTTCTGCCCTATAATGAGTGTCGAAAGTACGTCTATTGAGGAAATACCCGTCTGAATAAAATTTCTTGGATATTCACGGCATATGGGGTTCATGGCGCTTCCGTTCACATCTCCCATTTTTTCGGGATATATAGCGCCCATGCCGTCTATCGGATTGCCTGTACCGCTAAGCACACGTCCCAGCAAATCCGGCGTAAGGGGGATTTGCATACTGTGTCCTGTAAGCCGCGTTCGCGTGTTTTCAAGAGAAAGTCCCGTTGAATCCTCATAAAGCTGCACCACAATCCGCTCGCCGATAATTTGAATTATCTGTCCAATACGGCGCTTGCCGCCCGGAGAAACAATCTCCACGGTTTCCTCATATCCCGCACCACTGACTCCGTCAAGTACAACAAGCGGGCCGTTTATCTCTTCAAGTCCTATATACTCTATGCTTTTCATAATTTTGAATGCAGCTTCCTTTCTTCGGGATTTTCCTACGCCTGCTCACTGTGAATCTTATTGTAAAACTCGTCAACCGCCTTTTTATATTCTTCAAACTTGTCCAAACGATTATTTTCTACATCGTACTTCACATTTATAATTTTATCAAACACATCACTCTCACGCAGGACAGACATCGGTATCCCCATATCGGTAAGGGTTTTCGCTTTGTCGTAGAGATAAAGTATAAGCTGCATCATGCGAAGCTGTTTTTCAAGCGGCACGTATGTGTCCGCTGCGTGGTAGGCATTTTGCTGTAAAAAGCCCACCCGTATTACGCGGCATATCTCCAGCACTATTTTTTGCGAATCGGGCAAAATATCGCTTCCGATAAGCTTTACAATATCCATAAGCTTGCTTTCTTCTTCAAGAAGCACCATGAAACGGTTTCGGCATTCCATGAACTCCTTGCCCGCCGTTTCGTCGTACCACAAAGTTAAGTCGTCTATATAATCTGAATAGCTCGTAAGCCAATCTATCGCCGGATAATGACGCGCATACGCCAAAGAACGGTCGAGCGCCCAGAAAGTCCTGACAAAGCGCCTTGTATTTTGCGTTACAGGCTCGGAAAAATCTCCGCCCTGAGGCGATACCGCACCTATAATCGTAACGCTGCCCAGCTGACCCGACAGAGTCTGAGCCATTGATGCGCGTTCGTAAAACTGCGAAAGACGGCTTGAAAGATATGCCGGAAATCCCTCATCGGCGGGCATTTCCTCCAAGCGTCCGGAAATTTCACGCAGCGCCTCAGCCCAACGCGAAGTGGAGTCCGCCATAATCGCAACATGGTATCCCATATCGCGGTAGTATTCCGCAATAGTAACGCCCGTATATATGCTCGCTTCACGCGCTGCCACCGGCATATTGGACGTATTCGCAATAAGCACGGTGCGCTCTAAAAGCGAACGCCCTGATTTCGGGTCTATCAGGTCGGAGAATTCCTCTAATACCTGTGTCATCTCATTTCCGCGTTCGCCGCAGCCTATATACACTATGACGTCCGCGTCGGAAAATTTTGCAATTTGGTGTTGAGTCATAGTCTTCCCCGTGCCGAAACCTCCCGGCACCGCAGCCGTTCCTCCTTTTGCAATCGGGAACATTGTATCTATAATGCGTTGCCCGGTTATAAGAGGCATTGTCGGCTCAAGACGCTTTTTTACGGGACGCGGCGCTCGCACTGCCCATTTCTGAGCAAGCGTAATTTCAACCTCGCCGCGCTCAGTCCTAACAGTGAGAAGCGGTTCGGTTACAGTATATTGTCCGCTATGCGCGGCAAATACCACCTCGCCAGAAACATCCGGAGGGAGCATCGACTTGTGTATTACAGAGCTTGTCTCCGGGCATTCGGCAAAAATCATGCCTCCATGAACAACATCGCCCTTTTGAACAAGCACACTGACGTCCCATTTCTTCTGCTCGTCAATCGCGCTTACCTTAAGCCCTCTTGATATAAAATCTCCCGACTCCAGCGCCATTTTAGTAAGAGGACGCTCAATTCCGTCGAAAATATTTCCAACAATTCCCGGACCCAGCTCCAGCGAAAGCGGAGCGCCTGTCGCGACCACTGCCTCGTTCAGGCGAAGCCCCGCTGTGCTTTCGTAAACCTCCACAATAGTGTCGGCTCTATCTATCCCAATTACCTGACCGAGCAGTTTCTCCTCCCCAATCAGAACCATTTCCTGCATCAGGAAATCTCTGCTGCCTCTGACCCGTATAACAGGCCCGTTTACGGAGTATATATAACCTTTAGTCACAACTATCACCCACTTAAATCACAAAAACTTATTAAAGCTCTCCCTTTCATTGCCAAGGCGCGTGTCAAACGTCATATCAAGCGATATACGCTTATCGCGTATCACGAAACGCACGCCGCCAAAAATGTTTTCGCTTGAGACTAATGCGGCGCCGTTTCGAAGCATTGTTTGCGCATACTGTGCATTATCTTTTGGCGACAAATACGCGACAATATCCGAACCGATTTTTTGCGCCTCTCTGAGAGCATAGAGCAAATACGTCTCGTACTCGGGCGTTTTCATATACTCCTCTATCTTTTCGCGCACACTTTCAAAGAGCTCGTTCGTAAGCTTTTCACGTGTTTTCCAAAGAGCACGTTTACATTCAAACGTCGTTTCGGAAATTAACACACCGGCCTTTGTCCGCGCCTCTTCCTCGGCGTGTTTTCGGGCGGCTTTACCCTCTTCCTTCGCTCTTTTCTCGTACTCACACAAAATCGCATCCTTGCGTTTTTGAAACGAAGCAATAATTGCGTCCCGCTCGTTTGCCGCATCCGCCATTACAACAGCTCCGAACTGTGCAAGTTTTTTTTCCATGGTGTCCTTTGTCTGCATACAAAAAACCTCTTAATTCAATTTAACGCCTATCGCCTCAAGCACGTACTGAGTTATCGCAGAAGTGCTCTTAGACGGCTTGGAGCGCGTGGGGATTTCCACCAGAAGCGGCGTTTTGTGAGAAAGCTTAATCTGAGTAATCTTTTCGGGGACGGAAAGCGACAGTTTCTCTGTCACGAGCAGCACCGCCAGTTCCTTATCCTTAAGCGCTCTCTCAAGCGCTCTCTCAAGCGCTTCCTTTTCATGTACGACTTCCCCCTCCACTCCGCAAAGGCGCATTCCGAGCAGAGTGTCAAGATTGTCGCTTATTACGTACATTTTCATTTTACTGAAGAATAAGGAATGAAATCAAGAGTCCGTACAGAGCTATACCTTCGGCAAGAGCAACAAATATGAGCGCCTTACCCATGATTCCCTCATTTTCGCTCATGGCTCCGATTGCCGCGCTCGCGCTAGACGCAACAGCTATACCGGCGCCAATCGCCGCAAGTCCGGTTGAGAGCGCCGCAGCTATATAAGTCAGCGGGTCTTTCATTACGGTCGGAGCCTCAGGCGCGGCAAAAGCGCTGCCGCTGAAAAGCACCGCCGCACCCACAAACATTATTACGGCATATGAAATAATATTTGCCGCAAGAGCGCGTTTGCCGTTTTTTTTGCGTTCTGAGGAAAAGTAGAGCATCCCGAACGGTACAACCACCGAAAGCAACCACAAAACTGTAATTATTCCCATTAACATTTTTATTCCACCCTTCTATACATTCTTACTCTTGTACGGCCTAAATTCCCTGCCACCGCCCCGATAAAAGCGGCTGAACAGCTCGTAGAATTCCAGTCTCAAAACTTGTATTCCAACGATAAGTCCCTCAAGGCACATCACAAACAGATTGCCGAAAATGAGCCCCGCAATACTTCCCACACCGCTCGCCTTGGCCGAGAGCATGAGCACTACGCTCATCATACCGGCGTGTGAAAGCGCAAACGCGCCAACACGCACAAAGGACACGGAGTTTGTTACATAGCTAAGCACCACTTCAAAAAGTTCAAAAAATGTTTGCGTCATATACATGCCCACACTCTCGCGAAGCACGGGCTTTTGCCTGTGAATCGCCGCCGCAATCGGCTCTCGCGCACCCATCAGGATAAGCGCCAGCAGTAATATCAGCTCTGCCGCGACTGCCGGAAGCGTTGATGTTCCGGTCAGTACACCGAGCAGCGTCAGGACGAGTGTCAAATAAAACAAGAGACCTGCGCCCCCGCTTGTACCGAGCAGTGCGTCCGCAATGCGGCGCTGCTTTATCGCGTTTATAATATTGATTACCATACACAGCACGATAACGCCAATACCGATTCCGACAGTAGTCATCATAATGTCCATACTCGACTCAAGGGGGCGCAGCCACCGCGCGGGGAGCCACGACAGGTTTTCAAGACCAAAGCAGCTGCCGTACATTACTCCGAAGAAGCACGAACACACTCCCGCCGCGCTGATAATTGCAGCAAGACGTATATGCTTCACTTTATAAATCAACAGACCCAGAATGGCAAGCAGCGCGCCCTGACCAAGGTCTCCGAACATCATTCCAAAAAACACACTGTACGTCACCGCAACCAACGGCGTGGGGTCAAATTCATTATATGACGGCATACCGTACATTTTCACAAACATTTCAAACGGACGCAGCAGGCGGGGGTTTTTGAGCTTTACCGGAGGCTTGGCAATCACCGCCGAAGCGCTGTCCTCCACGATATGCATAACTTTTTTGTCTCCGTGCATGAGCAGTTCGAGCTTTCGCACGCCCTGCGGCGTCATCCATCCGACTATGACAAAGAACTTGCGCTTTGTTATCGCCGCGTATTTTCTTATTTCATAGCAGTCAGCGAGAGAAGTCAGCGCCGTGTATGCCGCAGCAATGACATCTTTATGCGTCAGCGCAAAATTCTTCTCCTCTTCCTCAAGTTCATGCATTTCTCTTTCCAATTTGTCACATTGTTCACAAAGCTCCCCGTAGGCTACTCTGGACATTCCAGAGAGGTCATCATAGCTTACGGATTCAAAGTCAAGCGAGCGAAACATCACATCTACACCACCGACCATTGACGTCGGCGTGAAGTAAATAAGCCACACAAAGCTTGCGTTAATTTCCGTAGGTACATAGATTACGCACATATCCTCGTTTATATATGTGCTCAGCTTGTCGTAATTGTCTCTCGGCATTCTGCCGAACCGCACTTTTGTATACTCGCAGTTTTTAAGCGCGTCAATATCCACATTCAAGCTGCACATCGGACCTATCCGCTCTGTAAGCGCGCGTTTCTTTTCCGCCTCGAGCGCTATCTTGGCACGGCGCGTCTCTATTTTTTTTGCCCGTTCGTCAAGCTCCTTGACTTTTTCTACGGCCTCTTGGGCAGTGAAAGTAATATCAGTCCGCGAATCTTCCAAATGCGCAAATAAATCCGCTGCGCGGGAAAGCGCTTCCTGGTAGGGGAATGTATCGGGAATGGGTGAAAGCGAGCTGCTGTCCCGCAATTCGGAGAGAGCGTTTTCAAGATGTATGTCTACTTTTTTTACATAGCTCTCAACAACTCTGTCAAAATCATCTAACGCGCCCATTATGCTGACCAGCCGCATTTTTTCTATCGCCATTTCCTCCCACCTTCTTTCGTGCCTAAAGTAATTTTCGTCATAATGGCATCCTTGCCGACTTTATAATGTATACCTTCTATAACCGATATCAGATTTCTTACCTCAACCTCTTTGAAAAACATGTACGACAACGCAGCCGATATTGAAAAATTATTGTATCGCGCGTTCTTAACATTTATATCATACATCGTATTCCAATATTTTGTAATTATCTCGTCCCCGCTGCGCAGGTCATCAAAAAAGCCTGCATATCGCGTTGTGTTTACGGCGTATATATAGCTTTCTTTGTCAGGCGCGTTCACAAGGGCGGCGATTTGCTCTTTTGAAAGCCTGTAGTACACAGGTATAATATACGAAAATGCCTCTTGCGCGCTCACCGAGAAAAAGCTCTTGGTACGGTAAAGCCAAATAAGGTTGAGCATGTCAATCTGTCTGCCGTAGATTGCGCTTCCAAACTCACGCGTATTTTTCCAAAGCAACGTAAAGTAGCGCAAATCAAGCCGCAAATCTATGTCAAAAATCGTCATTTCAGCCGGCAATGCGTTTCTCAGGATATTTGCGTATCTTTCCGGCAGTACTCTTATTATATCATCCACTGATGAGCATGTGTTCAGCTTTTTCAAGTCAAGCTCAGTATGTTTATCAAAGAAGCGTTCAAATTCTCCCAAGTCAGCGGAGGGAGCTTCAGAATCCAAAAACGTTTTGAATATTGTTTTTATAAACGTCAGTTCTATTTTCCTGAAAAACACACTCATAGTTTTCTTGTCGTCAGCGTCAAGAAAACTATATATCCGTTCATAATCGCCATACACGGCAAGATTAAGCAGCCTTTCCGCACTGTCACGAGCTATACGCGTTGAAAAAGCATTCGCAAGCGCCTTCTCAAACGCCGCATGCTTCATAAGCTCCTCTAACATCTGAGCAAGAGTGTCTTTTGAGGCGAGCCGTTCATAATCCATCCGAGTGAGCAGTCTTGCCCTCATAGCATGTATCTTTGCAGACAGGGCGCTGTATTTTGTAACACTCATAACGCCTCACCCAATACTGACAATAGACGCAAAAATTTTATCCGCGGCGGCGGCGGCGTTCTTTTTTGCTTCATCAAGCAGCTGCTTTGTCTTTTCGGCATACTGCTCTTTTATGTTTTCCGCATCGCGCTGCGCCTTTTCCATAATGGCGCAAGCGCAGACCTGAGCGTCGCGCTGCGTCTGTTCTCGTATTTTGGCGGCGAGAAGTTCTGCTTCTGCATTTACCGTCTGTTCAAAAGCGGCGCTTTTTTCCTTCGCTTCTCGGCTGATATCCTTTGCGCGCTGTTCTGTTTCCAAAACAGTATTAACGATGCTCTCCACGCTGAATCCCCCCTAATTTTTAAGACTTTGAAGCGGAGCCGGAATCCTGCCGCCGCGGCGAATAAATTCCGCGCACGAAGCGGGATTTACGGCCATAACCGGAGCGGCGCCCAAAAGTCCGCCGAATTCCGCCACATCACCCACATTGGCGCCTTCAACCGGAATAATCCTCACAGCAGTTGTCTTATTATTTGTCACACCTATGGCAATCTCGTCGGCAATTATTCCGGAAACGGTTTCCGCACTTACAGTCCCCGGCACTGCAATCATGTCAAGACCCACGCTGCAAACACATGTCATCGCCTCAAGCTTTTCAAGGGACAGAAATCCACTCTTTGCCGCCTGTATCATTCCCGCGTCTTCACTAACCGGAATAAACGCGCCGCTGAGTCCTCCCACATAGCTCGATGCCATTACTCCACCCTTCTTAACCGCATCGTTTAGGAGAGCCAGTGTGGCCGTGGTTCCGGGACCGCCGCAGCTTTCAAGCCCCATTTCCTCAAGGATATACGCCACACTGTCGCCTTTTGCCGGCGTGGGCGCAAGCGATAAATCCACAATTCCAAACGGCACATTAAGGCGCTTGGACGCCTCAGTTGCCACAAGCTGACCCATGCGCGTTATTTTGAACGCGGTTTTCTTTATCGTTTCAGCAACCACACCGAGATTTTCGCCCTTCACTTTTTCAAGCGCGCACTTTACAACACCGGGTCCTGAGACGCCCACATTTATAACGCACTCACCTTCGCCCACTCCGTGAAACGCTCCCGCCATAAACGGGTTGTCCTCAACTGCGTTAGCAAATACCACCAGCTTCGCGCAGCCTATCATAGCGCGTCGCGATGTCTCTTTTATGATTCGCCCCATGTGTGCCACAGCATCCATATTTATCCCCGCACGCGTGGTCGCCACGTTCACTGATGAACACACAAGACTTGTAGTCGAAAGGGCTTCGGGAATTGAGTCTATGAAATCTCGTTCGGAATCCGTATAGCCCTTTGCTACAAGCGCGCTGTAGCCTCCTATAAAATTCACTCCCACTGTCTGCGCCGCCGCATCCAAAGCCTTTGCAAAATCAACCGCATGTCCGCAGGATGCGCATATAAGTGAAATGGGAGTGACGCTTATTCTTTTGTTGACAATGGGAATCCCCATCTCTTTTTCAATATCCTCACCGGTTTTAACAAGGCTGCCAGCAAGGCGCGTTATCTTGTCATACACCTTTTCGCACGCTCTTTTGTAGTCGCTGTCAACGCAATCGAGCAGCGAAATTCCCATTGTGATTGTCCGCACATCCAAATGTTCACCGCGTATCATGTTCAGAGTTTCGGTTATTTCAAAAGGATTAAGCATGTTGCACCCCGATTCATTCAAAATGTTTCAGATTCGATGCATTGAGTTGAAAATATCCTCAAGCTGTATTCGTATCTCCACGCCCAGCCTTTCTCCCAGTTTGTCAAGCGCGTCTTTTAACTCCTCAAAAGGCATTGTTGCCTCGGAAATATCAGCCATCATTATCATTGTAAACAAATCCTGCATAATTGTCTGCGAGATATCTTCAATGTTCACACCGCCGCGATAAAGCAGCATGCTTACCTCAGCAATTATTCCGCTGCGGTCTTTTCCGACAACAGTTATTACGGCCTTCATTTCAATCACCTTCCTATACCCTTATATAATACTACTTGCGTCCGAATTATTCTACAATCATAACGATAAAGATAATCGGGACGCAAGAATTCTTTTTGTGCAATTTTACAGTCTCTTCAACGGCGCAGAGATGCCGCGTAGAGCATAAGCGCGGCCGCCACAGACGCGTTCAGCGAATTGACCTCGCCGCGCATCGGAATGGAGACCACGAAATCACATTTTTCAAGTACAAGTCGGCTAACGCCGCTGTCTTCGCCTCCCACGACAATGGCTAACGCCCCATCGAGCGGTGCGGACTCCAAACTCTCTCTACCGCTTGCTTCCGCCGCCGCTATCCAAAGCCCTGCGTTCTTTAAATCGTCAATAGTTTTTGATATATTAGTCACCCGAGCCACCCGTGTGTGTTCAGCGGCGCCCGCAGATGCCTTTATCGCGCTTGCCGTAAGCGGCACACTCTCGTGCTTGCCGATTATAACGCCGTGTGCGCCAAAACAGTTGGCGCTGCGAATTACGCTTCCAAGATTGTGCGGGTCGCTAACTCTATCCAGTATCACCAAAAACGGGGACTCGTTTTTTGAGCGGGCATACTCAAGAATATCCTCCACACTAAAGTAGTCTATGGGCGGAACTTGCGCGATAATTCCCTGATGAGCCTTGCTCTCGCTCATTGCATCCAGCTTTTCACGGCTCACCTCCACTACCAAGATGCCGCGTTTTTTCGCCTCACGGATAATGGGAATTATACTGCCCTGACGCTCACCTGACTTAACGTATATCTTGTCCACCGCGCGACCCGTTTTCAACAGCTCCGCAACGGCATTTCTTCCTTCCACTTTATCCTGCATTTTTCTTCACCGCCAGTTTCACAGCTTTTACTGCCTCACAAATGAGCATAGGCATGACGCTCAGAATGATTACAACGCCCCACTGTGAAGCGCCTATCGACGTAATGCCGAAAACGGCGGATAGCGGTGGCACCAATACAAGCATCATTTGAAGCAAAATCGAGATGCCCACAGCCCCTAAGAGATACGGGTTGGACAACATGGCGCTGCGCACAAAAAGATGCTCTGAGCGTATATCAAGCGTATGCATGAGCTGAGAAAAAGCAAGTACCAAAAACGCCATCGTACGACCCTGAGGTCCACAGCCTCCTGCTATATACGCGCAAAGAGGCGCCGCGCCTATAAGAATACCCTGCCAGAGAATCTGCGTAAAAAGACCATGCGCAAAAATACTCTCCCGCTTGTCCCGAGGCTTCTTCTCCATCACATCATCCTCGGTTTTCTCCATTCCGAGTGCAAGGGCTGGCAGACTGTCAGTAATGAGATTCACCCACAAGAGCTGAATAGCCTCAAGCGGCGAACCGATAGCCGCCACCGTCGCCGCAAGGATTGCAAAAATCTCGCCGATATTGCACGAAAGCAAAAACGCTATTGCTTTCCTTATATTGGTGTATATCCCGCGTCCTTCTTTTACTGCCTCTACAATCGTTGCAAAATTATCGTCTGTGAGCACCATATCCGCCGCATTACGGCTGACCTCCGTGCCGCCCTTGCCCATTGCACAGCCGATATCAGCACAGCGCAGCGCAGGCGCATCGTTAACTCCATCTCCTGTCATGGCGACAATTTTTCCGCGCTTTTGCCACGCCTGAACTATCCTCACCTTCGCCTCAGGTGTAACGCGTGCGTAAACAGAATACTTGTCTATACTGTATTCAAGCTCACCTTGCGTCATGTTGTCAATTCCTGTGCCTGAAATTGCCAAGTCCCCCTCCCGCCATATGCCAAGCTCCTTGGCAATGGCAACTGCCGTGTCCATATGGTCTCCCGTAATCATAATCGGGCGAACGCCTGCTTTTTTGCACAGCGCAACTGCGCCGCGCACCTCTTCCCGCGGAGGATCTATCATGCCAATGAGCGCAATAAAAGTCAAATCTTTCTCCATGTCTTCCGGTGTCTGCAAAAGCTCATCTACGTCTTTATAAGCCACAGCAAGCACACGCAGCGCCCGCTGCGCCAACATGGAATTCGTCTCGTCTATTTTGTCCATAATGTGTCCTGTCATGTTTTCAACTGCGCCGTCTTTTTCAGCCTTTGAACAAAGCCGAAGCAGCACATCGGGCGCGCCCTTTGTAATAACTCTGTAGCCGGTCTCCGTTTTATGCACCGTAGTCATAAGTTTTCTCACGCTGTCAAACGGGACCTCGGCAACGCGCGGATAGTTTTCGTCTATAACGCTTTTAAGAAGTCCCTTTTCCCGCGCCGCTTCTACAATTGCTATTTCTGTAGCTTCGCCAACGCCGCCGTCATGATTTATCTGCGCATCGCAGCAAAGCGCAGCATAGAGGATGGCGTCGGGATTGTCGGAGAGAACCTCGACCACTTTCATCTTATTCTGCGTAAGCGTACCCGTTTTGTCACTGCAAATAATCGATGCGCCTCCCAGAGTCTCCACGGCGGGAAGCTTTTTGACAATGGCGCCGACCTTTGCCAGCCTCCCCACTCCCATTGCAAGCACAATGGTGACGATGGCCGGCAATCCCTCCGGTACAGCCGCAACGGCAAGCGAAATCGCAAGCATAAACATCTGTGTGATTTCTTCGCCGCGCAGCACTCCGATGAGGAAAATCAGAGCGCATATAGCCAATGCGATAAATCCGAGCAATTTGCCTATCTCCCTAAGTTTTTTCTGTATCGGGGTTTCGGCATCCTTAGTATTGTTGAGCATATGCGCAATCTGACCCATCTGGGTTTTCATACCGATAGCCGTAACAATCGCCTTCGCTCTGCCGTATGTCACATTCGTGCCGGAATACACCATGCACGCGCGCTCAGCAAGCGGCGTATCCGGTTTAACAGCTGATACGCTTTTG
Organism: Clostridia bacterium; assembly: GCA_030527235.1. Classification (GTDB taxonomy): domain Bacteria; phylum Bacillota; class Clostridia; order UMGS1883; family UMGS1883; genus JAUNBL01. The sequence continues at coordinate 50,979 of JAUNBL010000002.1, forward strand.
TCAACCGGAACGCTTTCTCCGGTCAGTGCGCTTTCATCCGTCTTTAGGTTTACGGCCTCCACCAGGCGGCAGTCCGCCCCGACTGCGTCTCCCGCTTCAAGAATTATCAAATCTCCCACAGCCAGCAAGGCTGCATCCATCTGCAAGGTTTTCCCTTCGCGGATAACCTTGACCTGCGTCTGCGTCATGCTCTCAAGCGCCTCAAGCGCCTTCTGCGCTTTGCCTTCCTGTATAACGCCTACCGTTGCGTTCACAAGTACAATCAACAAAATTACAGCGGCATCAATGTACTCTTTGCTGGCAACAACGCTGACAGCTGCGGCAATCAAAAGAATAATAATCATCGCGTCCTTGAACTGGTCAAAAAAACGCAGGAATATGCTCCGCTCCTTTTTCTTTTCCAACACATTGCTTCCGTCGCGCACAAATCTATCATGCGCCTCAAAAGCAGAAAGCCCGCTCTCAGTGCTTGTATTAAGCTCTACAGCAGCTTCCTTCGCCGTCATGGAATAGTACATCAAAACACCTTCTTGTCAGGAAATTTTATCCAAAAATTTTTGTATCTTCTTTGTCTCGCCCATGGCTACAATAACATCATTTTCCTCAAACATCGTATCCGCAGTAAGCGTGGCGTCTATGTTATTATTGCGCTTTATCGCGATAAGGTTAATGCCGTATTTGGCTCTTACTGCGAGTTGAGAAAGCGTATGCCCTTTCCATTCCACAGGCACCTCAAACTCGGCTATTCCCAGGTCGTTTGAAAGCTCCATGAATTCATAAAAGTCGCCGTAAATAAGACTGTTAGCGATTCTCTCTCCCATCTCGCGGTCCGGGAAAACCACCCTGTCGGCGCCTATTTTTTCCAGAATCTTGCGCTGAGTCTCGTCCTTTGCCTTGACCACAACATGCTTAGCGCCCGCATCCTTTGCGACAAGCGTTGCCATAACAGCAGTCTCAAGCGAGTCTCCTACGGTGACTATAACATAATCGAAATTTCCTATTCCAAGCGCGCGCAGTGCGCTCTCGTCGCCTGCATCGGCAATAACCGCGTGTGTAACAAACTCCGATGCCGCCTGCACCTTGTCGGGGTTGTTGTCCGCAGCCAGCACATCAAACCCGTTTTTAGAAAGAGTATACGCAAGGCTCATGCCAAAGCTTCCCAGTCCCAAAACCGCAAACTGTTTGTCACGTGTCATAATTATTCTCCTCTCTAACCTACCATTACCGATTCTTCGGGGTATTCAACAACCTCCGAGAAAGCCCTCTGCCGCCTCGAAAGCGCCGAGGCAATGGCAATGGGGCCTATTCTGCCGATATACATTTCAAGTGATATAATCAACTTACCCGCAGCTGAAAGCGCTGGAGTTATCCCGGTCGATAGACCGGTCGTGGTAAACGCCGACACATTTTCAAAAAGCAAATCTAAGAACTCGTGGCGGAAAGGGCTCCCCGCCTCTGTAAAGGTGAGCAGCATCGTAGACGCGCATATGACGCCCAGCGCAACGAGAAATATTGTTATCGCCTTCTGAAGTACAAAAAGAGGAATATCCTTCCGGTAAATATGAGTGGTCCTGCGCCCCTGCGAAACGCTGATAAGCGTAATAAGCAGTACAGCCATAGTCACCGTCTTTATTCCGCCCGCCGTAGATGACGGGGACCCTCCCACAAACATTAAAATCATTGAAAGTAGCTGCGAGGCGTATGTCATTGAATTTTGATTTATTTCAGAAAATCCTGCGGTGCGGCATGTTACCGACTGAAAGAAGGATGCCGAAATCTTGTCACCCAGCGGCAAAACTCCGAATGTTGCAGGGTTTAGGCATTCAAATGCAAAAAACAGCGCTGCACCAGCAATAATCAGTCCGGCAGTCATTGTCAAAACTACCTTGGTATGGAGCGTCATTTGCCGCAATGCCACAGAGAACGAGTGGTTTCCCTTGCGCACTTTTTGCAGCATATGAAACAAATCCGACCAGACAATAAAACCCAGCCCGCCTACCACAATTAGAGTGCACATGGTTATATTTAACGGCAAATCGGAAATATACGGCGCAAGTGACGCGTTGCCTACTATATCGAATCCGGCGTTGCAAAACGCGGAAATCGAATGAAATATCCCCATAAAAATACTTCTGTCGAGCGGGTAATCCTTTAAGAAACGAAAAGTGAGGATGACTGCGCCGACAGCCTCAAACAAAAACGTTGCCAGCGCAACGCCGCGCACAAGCCTGACAAGTCCGCGCAGATTATTCTGGTTGAGCGACTCTTGTATTATCATCCGCTCCCGCAGTGTAATCTTTTTGCCGAGGATTAAAAACACGCACGAAATCAACGTCATAAACCCCAGCCCGCCCGCTTGAATCAAGAGCATTATAACAACCTGGCCAAACGTGCTCCACTGATGAATTGTAGGTACAACGTTTAATCCGGTAACGCACACCGCGCTCGTGGAAGTAAAAAGACAGTCCACCCAAGACGCGCTGATACCGCCGACATTGGAAGCGGGAAGCCTCAAAAGGAGCGTTCCTAAAAGTATTAACGCCAAAAAGCCCACTGCCAAAACCTGTGTGGGCTTAAGATTCATTTTTGTTTTTGCAATTTCGCGCGTATCATCCATGCTGACTCACCCTACATGTGATGATACTACAAAATCACACGTTTGACAAGTGAAATTTATCATGTATTGCAACAACGGCCTTTTCCGCGTCCTTTTCTTCTATCAGAACGCTTATTTTTATCTCGCTCGTTGAAATCATCTGGATGTTAATTCCTGCGTCATAGAGCGCTTCAAACATGAGCGATGCAACCCCCGGATTGCTCTGCATTCCCGCGCCGACAATGGACACCTTGGATATATTCTCCGTGTGGCGAATCTCGCTCGCCCCGATGGCGGCATTGTTTTCGTTCAAGGTATCAAGCGCCGACTGAAGATTATCTTCCGTTACGGTAAAGCTTATATCCTTCATATCGTCGCGGCCGACGCTCTGCAGTATAACATCGACGTTAATCTTTTTCTTGGCGAGCAGCGAAAACACCTGGAACGCCTTCCCCGGTTCGTCCTTCACATTAACCAACGAAATTCTCGCCACGTTGTTATCCCTTGTCACACCTCTTACAAGCATCTTCTCCACGCTGTTTTCCTCCTTCACTATCGTACCGGGCACCTTCTCCATGCTCGAGAGCACTTCCATATTGACGTTATACTTTTTCGCCATTTCCACACTCCTGTTATGGAGCACATTTGCGCCCAGCGACGCAAGTTCAAGCATTTCATCATATGAGATATCGTCAAGCTTCACCGCATCCTTGACAATACGCGGGTCCGCCGTAAAAACACCTGTCACATCGGTAAATATCTGGCACAGTTCCGCGCCCAGCGCCGCCGCTATCGCCACTGCGGAAGTGTCGCTTCCTCCGCGCCCGAGAGTTGTAATATCCCCTACGGCATTTATGCCTTGGAAGCCCGCAACTATGACAATGCGCTTTTTGTCTATTTCCGCCTCCATGCGCTCAGTCAACACACGCTTCATACGCGCCGCTCCGTATGTGCCGTCCGTAGCCATGCCCGCCTGCCATCCTGTGAGTGAAATTACCGGGCGGCCAAGTTTCTCTATCGTCATCGCCAAAAGAGACATAGATATCTGCTCTCCCGCCGAAAGAAGCACATCCATTTCCCTCTTTGAAGGTTTAGAGTTTACCTCTCTTGCCTTTTCGATTAAATCGTCGGTCGTGTCTCCTTGTGCCGAAACAACAACAACAACGTCGTTTCCGTCATCATACGCCTCAATAACGCGGCGCGCCACATTTTCCAAGCGCTGAGCGTCCGCCACGGACGTACCGCCAAATTTTTGCACTATTAAGCTCATACCTGTTCCCCCTGTTCGGTATACATTTTGATTTTGGATATTACACTCTTCACCCCTGAGAGTCTCGCGTTAAAGTCCGTTTCCTTCATTACCGGAGTCACAAAGCCAATCTCCTGCCTGAGCGATGTTATCTCCACGTTCCCGAACGCAGCAATAGCGCTGGAAAGAGCGCTTTCATGCACGCGTACACAGTATGCTGTCTCCTCGTCCCCCAGGTCGGCGTAGGTGTTTTCCTTTTCTTCCTTCCAGAAATACGTACTGCTGTTGACAGGCGCTTTTATAATTTCTATTACATCGGCAACAACCGCGCTTGCCGTAGGCAGCTTGCCTGCGCCGCGCCCATAAAACATAACGTCGCCTATCGCATTTCCATGCACGAGAATACCGTTAAAAACATCCTCCACAGTCGAAAGCGGATTTTTGCGCGGAATCATCATGGGACAAACACGTGCTGTTACTGCGCCGTTTTTCACACGGCTGTAGCCTATAAGTTTTATTGAGCAGCCCAGCTTGTCGGCAAAGGCAACATCATCTCCCGTAATATTTCTTATGCCTTCAGTCGGGATTTTGTCACACTTTATCTGCGAGCCGTACACAAGCGATGTCAAAATCGCAATTTTCCTGCACGTATCGTGTCCGTCCACGTCCGCAGTAGGGTCCTTTTCAGCATATCCGAAACGCTGCGCCTCGGAAAGCGCATCAGCATATGCAACGCCTTCGCGGAACATTTTAGTAAGAATATAGTTTGTGGTGCCATTCAGGATACCGTGTATAGCGCTTATAGCGTTTGCGGCAAGGCACTGGGACAAAGGATGCACAATCGGAATCCCCCCGCCTACCGACGCCTCAAAAAGATATCTGACGCCATTTTCCTTGGCAAGCACCATCAGCTGCGCACCGTATGTCGCCACCAGCTCCTTGTTGCTCGTCACCACGCTTTTCCCTGCGGCAAGCAGCTTCTTCGTAAACTCATATGCGATGCCTGCGCCGCCCATCGTCTCAACAACTATCGAAATCCTGTCGTCGAGCAAATCGTCAAATTCTTTCGTGAAAAGTTCAGGCTCCTCATGCTCCGGAAAATCGCGTATGTCAAGAATTTTGAGCACTCGCACTTCCTGACCCGCCTTGGAAGCAATTGATTCGGTATTGGTCTTTATAACCTCATACACTCCGCTGCCCACAACGCCGTAGCCTATAATTCCTATATTAACCATTTTCACTCCGCCTTTCTCTGGTGTAAACAGCACTTATTGTTTGGCAAGTATCTTCACACTCCGCACTCCGCCTATACGTGTGAGATTCCCTATAAGACGGTCAAGCGGAACATTCATCGCGTCCGTACTCAACGTAATCGTTATGTTAGCAATACCGTTTATCGGGATTCCCTGGTTTATCGTAAGCACGCTGCACGCCGCGTCCGAAAGCTTTTGCAGTATTTCGCTCAGTATTCCCCGCATATCCACCACAACCGCAAGCAAAGTAAGCACTCCCTGTATATGTGTAAAGGGAAATACGCTGTCGCGGTATTTATAAAACGCGCTGCGGCTTATACCTACGCGCTTTACAGCGCTGAGCACCGTTTTTTCCTCACCTGTATCCGCCAGAAGTTTTGCCTCGAGCACTTTTGCAAATACCTCGGGAAGGACATTTGCGTCAACAAGCACAAACCGTTTTTGAGCGTCCAAAGTGTCCGCCTCCTGTGTACATGTGTTTTTGAACTTTTCCTGTATGATAGCATGGGGAGCAGGCTTTGTCAAGAGAAATTTCAAAAAATGCTTTACTATTTTTGTGTTCCGTGATATAGTATGTTAAATTATTTAATTACTAAATTACTATTTTATCATTTTGTAGTATTACATTTCGGAGAGGATTGATTTTTTATGGCAAAATCGGCGAAGAAAGAATATTTGATTTACAAGGGAAAGCCGCTTGTACGCAAGGGGAATAAAATTCTCTACGGCGACCTTTCGGAGCGCTATATTATTATTTTCACAATTAATAAGACCGCGACCGTGAATGATATGGAGGTTGCAACAGACGTGACGATTGACCTTTGCACAAACAGCGGACGCGAAAAGGAGCGCAACATTAAAAAGGCCACGCGCGACGGCTTGTTTGCCGCGCTTGACCTGGCTGAGTTCTGGCTGCAAGACGCGCTTGAAAACGGCTAAGATGGGAGGACAATAACATGGCACACTGGGACAGAGAAGAAAACTTTACGATGCTCGCGGATTTTTATGAGCTCACCATGGCGAACGGCTATTTCGTTAACGACATGGGCGGGCAGATAGTTTATTTCGACATGTTTTTCCGTGACGTACCCGACGGCGGAGGTTATGCTGTTATGGCCGGTACGGAGTCGCTGATTGAGTATATTAAAGGTCTTCGCTTTACTCCGGAGGATATTGAATATTTAAGAAGCAAGGATATGTTCGACGAAAGCTTTCTTTCCTATCTCTCCGCGCTTCGTTTTGAATGCGATGTTTGGGCTGTACCTGAGGGAACGCCAGTCTTTCCACACGAACCGCTCGTTATAGTGCGCGGTCCTGCGATACAGGCTCAGTTTGTGGAAACAATGCTGTTACTTACAGTGAATCATCAGACGCTTATCGCCACCAAGGCCAACAGAATTGTCCGCGCCGCCCAAGGGCGCGCGGTTATGGAATTTGGCTCTCGTCGGGCGCATGGTTATCACAGTGCTATACTGGGTGCAAGAGCTGCGTATATCGGAGGCTGTGTAGGCACCGCGTGCACCATTGCAGACAAGCTGTACGGGATTCCGGCGCTCGGTACAATGGCTCACAGCTGGGTGCAGATGTTCCCCACTGAGTATGAGTCATTTTGCGCGTATGCGAACGCATATCCCGATAACTGCACGCTTCTGGTAGATACGTATAACGTGCTCAAAAGCGGTATGCCAAATGCCATCCGTGTTTTTAACGAAGTTGTAGTACCTAAAGGTTTTCGTCCCAAGGGCGTGCGGATAGACAGCGGCGATATAACGTATCTGACGCAGAAAATGCGTAAAATGCTTGACGATGCAGGTTTTAATGATTGTGCAATTATCGCCTCCAATGCTCTTGATGAGTTTATTATCCGCGACACGATTATGCAGGGCGCGCAGATAGACTCCTTCGGGGTAGGTGAAAGGCTGATTACTTCCATGTCGTCTCCCGTGTTCGGCGGCGTATATAAACTTGTTGCCATTGAACGGGACGGACAAATAGTACCCAAAATTAAAATAAGCGAAAACATTGCCAAAATTACAATTCCTGGCTTCAAGCAAGTCTACCGTCTGTACGAAAAAGAAAGCCAAAAGGCCATAGCGGATGTTTTAACGCTGCATGACGAAATCATAGATGAAAATAGACCGTACGAGATATTTGACCCCGAACACACATGGAAGCGTAAAATTGTTGAAGACTTTACGGTCCGCCCGCTCTTGGTACAGATTTTTAAGCGCGGCGAGTGTGTTTACAAGTGCCCCACACTGAAAACCATACGCGAGTATTGCATGGAGCAGCTTAACACGCTCTGGGCTTCAGTGACTCGCTTTGAGAATCCGCATAATTACTATGTGGACTTGTCTCAGGCGCTTTGGGATGTGCGAAACGACCTTCTTACAAAACATTCAAAATGACGGTGATGGTATGATTCTTACCGGCGCACAGATTACTGTTGAAATTCTAAAGGAGCAGTCCGTTGACACAGTGTTTGGCTATCCCGGCGGAAGTGTGCTCAATATATTCGACGCTTTGTATAGTGAGCGGCGCGCCATTCGCTGCGTCTGCGCCTCCCATGAACAAGGCGCCTGCCACGCAGCGGACGGCTACGCCCGCGCAAGCGGGAAATGCGGTGTTGTTATAGCAACCTCCGGCCCCGGCGCAACAAATCTTGTGACAGCTCTTGCGGCTGCGTATCTGGACAGCTCCCCTATTGTCGCTATTACAGGGAACGTATCGACTGCATCAATAGGGAAAGACAGCTTCCAGGAGGTAGACATTTGCTCTATTACGATGCCCATAACAAAACACAACTACATTGTCAAAGACATACGCAGCCTTGCGCAGACACTGCGTAATGCATTTGCAATAGCACAAAGCGGGCGCTGCGGTCCGGTGCTTGTGGATATTCCCAAGGACGTGGCCGAAGGGGAAATCGAGTTTGACAGCAGCTCACGCGCTGATTACAAATTCAATCTGCCGGACCCGCCGCAAAAGGATTTGCTATATGCCGCCTCAAAAATAAACACCGCCAAGCGCCCTGTTATATATGCCGGCGGAGGCGTTGTTGCGGCAGATGCATATGAAGAGCTTGAGCGTCTATCAGATGCATTGTGCGCGCCTGTAGCATGCAGTATGATGGGACTGACGGCGCTGAGCAGTGACAATCCTCGCTATTTAGGTCTTGTCGGGATGCACGGAATATTTTCGGCAACGGAAATCATACACAAATGCGATTTGCTGATTGCGCTCGGCGTCCGTTTCTCAGACCGCGCCATGATAAACCGTGGACTCATAGAAAAAGGCACCGAAATCATTCAAATTGATATTGACGCTGCGGAGATAGACAAAAACATGCGGGCAAGCTGCCCCATTGTTGGAGATATAAAAAGAATAATCCCATTGCTCGCGGCACATATACGACCCACGCCTCGCAAAATGTGGCAAAAGGAACATGAGGGCATACTTTCCCGGTCGAAAACACAGTTTGATATGGACTTTGCACGCCTCAACCCGCAGCTCATTTTGGAACGCTTGGCCGATGTGTTTCCGGACGCGTGTGTCGCAACGGATGTGGGTCAGCACCAGATGTGGACGGCGCAGTATTTTCGTTTTCGCAGTCCTCGTACATTCATAACGAGCGGCGGACTGGGCGCTATGGGCTTTGGCATGGGCGCGGCGATAGGCGCGTGTATTGCATGCGGCGGCAGGAAAACGCTCATGATAACAAGCGACGGAAGTTTCCATATGAGCATGGGCGAACTTGCAGCAGCAGTAACGGAAAATCTTCCGATTGTGATTGTGCTTATGAATAATCGTTCTCTCGGCATGGTGCGCCAACTTCAGCGTGTATTTTTTGATTCACGCTTTGCGTATACTTCTTTGAATAGGAAAACTGATTTTGCGGTCCTCGCTCAGGCCATGGGCGCACACGGGATACATGTTGAGCAAAAAGACCAGCTTGACGCGGCATTGGAAGAGGCAAAGCGCGCATCTTCGCCGATTTTGCTTGACTGCACGATAGACCCCGACGAAATGGTTTTACCAATGATTCCGCCGGGCGGCGATATTTCAGAGATAATTCTAAGATAAGCGAGGCTTGTTCCAATGAAGGAAGACCAATTTTTAATTTCCATACTCGTGTCAAACCATTTTGGCGTTCTGGCACGGATTGCATCGCTTTTTTCAAAGCGCGGCTATAACATAGATTCTCTGACCGTTGGTGAAACGGCAGATTGCTCGCTTTCGAGAATGACGATTGTTTCTACGGGCGATGAATATATCCGCACGCAGATGGCGCGTCAGCTGGAAAAACTTGTTGACGTGAAGTGTGTTCAGGTCATGAACAAGAGCGATACAATTGTCCGGGAGCTGCTGCTGCTCAAAGTTTTTGTGGACAAGGACAAGCGCAGCGAAATCATGCGCGCCTTTGATGTGTTCCGAGCGAAAATCGTGGACCTCTCTCCCGAATCCGTATCCGTAGAACTTACAGGGGAGCCGGACAAGCTTAACGCTCTTATAGATTACATGCGCGATTATAATATCGTTGAGCTTTCCCGCACAGGCGTTACGGCTCTGGGACGAAACGGGTACTGCTTGTCCGAAAAGGACGGCTCTCTATAGAAAAGCGTTTCATAATAAAAAAGGTGCATACCGCTTTGCCGCAGTATTGCACCCTTTTTTATTTTTCACAAATACCCTCAAAGCTCACGTTCTCCCGCCCGAAACCTTTAAGGAAGGCTATCAGTTTGTCACGCCTATCGTCGCTTATTAATCCGCTTGCGCACTGGGCAAGCTTCTCGCATACATCGGAAATGGTAAACGGGTTTTGCGGGTCTCCCTTTGGAATGAGTACGGTTTTACTAACTTTCTTTTTATCCGCAAGGCAAATCTCCACCATGCAGCCGCGGATGCCCTTGTCGCGGTTTTCCATTGTCTCATCGGCAATAAGTTCTGTTCTATCTATTATATCCCATACCGCCTGCGGCGCTTTGGTGTAATCCAAATCCTCAAGCGCAAATTTCCCCGCAGCCAGAATACACGCTGTGGCATAGTGTATCGAAAACTTTGAATCATCTATGCTTTTAGGCTTCTTAATCTGCCCTGCCAGGCGGATTGCGTTCGAGTATATATGTATTTTTACAGACTCTACCATATCCGGTGTTATAGCGTTCTCCTCACGCAGCTCCAGCGCCGCCTGAATACCGCAGTGAGTATGCCGGCAAGCCGGATAAGGCTTTGCGTAGCATTCGTCTATGCAAAACTTTTCTCCCAAACCATCGGTAATCATGCTTTCATCAACACTATCCGACATCGCATGAAACCAGCCATGCTGGCTGTCAAGCGGATAGACAGGCCCTTTTACCCCCTTTTGGGTGAGCATTGCGGCTATTATACCATTTTCCGCAGCTTTTGCAGGATTGAGCGGCTTTATGCTTTGTCCGCTGTCACCGACTATAACAAGACCACTCGACAGCGTAACTGAAATCGCCATTGCATTATATATACCGTCCGCATCCATGTGCAAAAGTTTGGCAGCCGCGGCGGCACATGCAACCGTGCCCGCAGTGCCGGTTGAATGAAAGCCGCGATGCACCAGATTCGGCTGCACGGCGGCGGCAATTCGGCAGTACACCTCATAGCCCACATTGATTGCAACAATAACATCTCGCTCGCTCGCCTTCAGCTTCTCCGCAAGCGCGAGAACGGCAGAGAATACATGTACACCAACGTGTCCCATGGCCTTACGGTTTCCGTCATCCATGTCAGCTCCATGCGCATAGCATGCGTTTAGAAACGCCGCTTTTTCACATGTCGTCTTTTCCTCACAAAACAATACGCTGCTCTCCTTTAACGTCCCTCCGCTTCGGAAAACAAGCTCCTCAACAGCGCGGTTAAACACCGTGTTGACTTTGTATCCCGCACACGCCGCGGCAATATAGTCAATAAAGAAAAGGCGTGTGTTCTCAATTGTCCGAGGCGTTAAATCCTCATATGTAAGCCTTGCTGAAAATTCGCTTAAAATTTTTGTGTTGTCGTTCATAATGACCTCCGTAAGTGTAATAGCTAACTCGTGTTATTTTACACCCTTGTCCGAGTTCTGTCAAGACCCCTTCCAAGCGGTAATTACATAGCGGACGAAAAAATGGGTAAACTATGCCCATCAAACTTCAAAGGAGACTGATTATGGACAGAAATTTTAATGAGCGGATGCAGGAAAAGCTTGACCAACTAGAAGAAGCGCACCGTCCAGAACCAATTAGAAGCGACGGCGCGGGCGCCCTTGATTTGGGTCCGAGAAACTTAAAGCGCGACAATGAATCACCCGACTTGCTCGTCCCTCCGGCAACGGATTTCGGACTGATACCGAATCTGAAATTCTCCATGTCCGACACACACATGGACCTGAAGCCGGGCGGCTGGTCACGTGAAATCACAAAACGCGAGCTTGCGATTTCTGACACTTTTGCCGTTGTGGATATGAACCTCTCCCCCGGCGTTCGTGAGATGCACTCTCACCAGCAGTCCGAGTTCGGCTTTGTATTGGTTGGCGGCGCACGCGTCAGTGCAGTTGATGAAATGGGACGCAACTTTATTGCCGACTGCAAAGTCGGAGAGGGCTGGATTTTCCCGAAAAATGTCCCGCACTCCATACAAGGCCTGGGCGAAGGCTGTGAGTTTTTGATGTTCTTTGACAAGGGCGAGTATTCCGAAAACAACACCTTTTCTATCAGCGAGCTGTTCTCGCATCTTCCCAAGGACGTTTTATCCGCGAACTTCGGCTGTACGGAATCGGAGTTCGATAATATACCTCTTCAAGAGGTATATATCACCGACGGCGGCGATTGCGGCACTCTTGAATCTCAAACAATTAAATCGCCTTATGGGAGCGTGCCTCACACATATAAACACGAACTTATAAATGTCGCTCCCATTTTAAGCGACGGAGGCTCTGTCCGCATTCTTGACAATAGGAATTTCCCTGCCTGCAATACCGTTGCAATCGCCATGGTTGAGATTGAGCCCGGTGCAATGCGCGAAATCCATTGGCATACCAATAACGACGAATTCCAGTATTATCTCCAAGGTCAGGGCCGCATGACAGTGTTTATGCCCGGTCCCAAAGCCAGAACGTTTAACTACCAAGCCGGCGACGTGGGCTATGTCCCGGTAGGCGGTTTTCATTATGTACAAAATACCGGCACCGATAAGCTTATTTACCTTGAAGTCTTTAACAGCAGCCATTATTCCGATATTTCTCTTGCCCAATGGATGGCAAATACCCCTAAAGAGGTTATTAAGAGCGTGCTGAATCTCTCAGACGAGTTCATAGACAGCCTCAATCAAAAAAGCTGCCCCGTGGTGAAATATCCGGGGTTTGAGTTCCCGCCCGCAAAGGGAACACCGCAGAATGTAAAATACTTCAAAGATTTTGACTATACAAAAAAAGATTCTGCTATAGGCTCGGGCAACGTAATAAGCTAAAAGAAGCGCCCCACCCCAAAAGGGCAGGACGCAAGGAGAGGCTCTTTTACACGAGTTCTATAACATTGACCGAGTGCGGCGGCAAGGTAACTTTGCCGCCAAACTTGGTCCATTCTGATACGCTTATCCCAACTTCGGTTTTGCCTATATCATTGTATGAATTCTTGCTTTTGCCATTCAAGCAGTGGATTCTGCATTTGCTGATTTCTGCGTCCAAAAAGCGCAGCCCAATCTCACATTCATTCTCGGCATCTTTGTTTATTGCGCTGACTGCATATCCTTCCTTGGTCCGCGTCACAACGACATCCGACATCTCCATATCGCCTGTGTCGCTCAAAGGTGTGTCTGCATTCCACACATCAAGCACATTCTCTCCAAGCAGATTGGCAAAAAGATAGAATACATAATATGTCGGACGCAAAACTATTCCTTCTTTGTGCGTACAGATGCAGCCGCGCGTGTTCACTACGGGAGAAAAACACGCCATTCCCACAATATCACAGTTGCGCAGACAGGTGTTCAGGAAACATGCGGAAAATACCGCATCTGCCATTGTATATACCTTGTTGTCATCGTTCCTGTCGCGAGGCGCAAGGTATTCCTCTTTAGAGTAATATCCATCGCGGTGAACATTATTCATCACGTTCGGATGGTACCATCCGCGCAGATTCCACTCATCATAGGCTATTTTTATCTTATCGTGCAGTTCAAGAGCTGTCAGGTATGAGCGCACACGATCTATCGAGCGAGAAAGCCTTTTCCCTGTTTTTGCTATGACTTCCTCATAGCTTGCGTGCTGTACACCGTCCGGAGAAAAATCCCAGTAATCGTGAATAGACACCCAATCCAAGAGCTGCCCCGCGCTTCTGAGCAAGTTCAAATTCCAATCCAAATCGGCAATGGACGCCGCCGATAACTCAATAGATGGGTCCACACGATGCATCATCTTTGCCGCTTCCCTGACAAGCGCGCCCCACTGTTCAGACGTCTTAGCGCCCACCTCATGTCCGCCCCAGTTTTCGTTGCCGATACTCCAGTATTTCACACCGTAAGGCGCTTTGGAGGCATTCTTGGCTCGCCATTTTGCAAAAAAGCCTTCATTCGCTATGTTGCAATACTCCACCCAGTCGCTCATTTCTTCAGCTGTACCGGTACCGGCGTTTGTACAAATGTAAGGCTCACAACCTATTTTACGGCAAAACTTAATGTACTCATCTGTTCCAAAAGTGTTTGGCTCCTCCACTCGCCACGCTTTATCAAAAGCAGTTCTGCGTTCCTTACCCACGCCGTACTTCCAATTGTACGCCGATACAAAGCACCCGCCGGGCCAGCGCAGCACCGGTACACGTATATCGCGCAAAGCCGCAATAACGTCCGTGCGAAAACCGTCCTCGTCGGAAAGCGGAGAACCCACGTCAAACAGACCCCCGTAAATCTGGCGATGAAAGTGTTCAATAAAGTGACCGTAGAGCATTTTATCGGCTTTACCTATAATCTGATTATTATCAACTGTGATTTGCATTTTTTCATCCCCGTCTCTTGAATTTGCAACGCTGATATGTTATATTAGTATTATAGGTTCTCTGTTTCCTTTATTCAATAGCATAAGACACTTATTACTTTACATATACTACTATAAAACATATACAAATAGTATTATTTTTAAGGAGGGATAGCATGTACATAAATCATTGCGGGATAGGCACAACACACAGCGGAGACTTCAGCATCGACCGTCCTCACGGTTCCGGTGATTATCTTTTCATTTTTACCAAAACGCCTTTTATAATGGTTACGAACAATAAAATTAACCGTTGTCCCGAGCATACAACGGTTTTTTTCAAAAAGGGTGATGCACAGCATTTCATGGCGGCGGGCAGTCTCTATCAAAACGATTATATTCATTTTCAGGCTCAAAGTGAGGATGAAGCGTTTATAAACTCGCTTCCGCTGCGTTCCGGCAAGCCTTTTATTAATATTGATTCTTCCGCCTATATAAATATTCACCGCTTGATTTGCATGGAATACATCTGCGACAATGATTTTCGAGACACGGCGATTGATTCACTTTTGCGCTATTTCCTGATAAAGCTCTCTCATTCAATGTGTGCGGCCGCACTGCCACCTGTCGCCGCTTCGCTAAGCGAGGAAATGGAAGCTCTCCGCGCCGAGATTTACAAAGATGTCCATAAAAACAGAACGATTGCACAGATGTCCAAACAGCTTAATATAAGCCCATCGTACTTTCAGGCATCTTACAAAAAAATGTTCAAGCGCTCTTGCATTTCAGATGTGATTTACGCAAAAATCGAGCACGCCAAGCTGCTCCTCACATCGACCGCTTACCCCATCGGGCGTGTCGCGCAGCTTTGCGGATATGAAAATGAGACTCATTTTGCAAGGCAGTTTAAGCGTATTTCCGGAATGACCGCAAGCGAATACAGAAAGAATTTTATGCGTCTCTGACTCACGGTCGTATACGCATATACCTGCTCCGCTGCTTCACATTTTCCCATTAAACTCTACCAGAGCCACAAATGAAATCTGTGGCTCTGGTGTGTAGTGCAAAATGTGAAATATTAAGCTTGCTGTACTATCAAGTCTTCAACCACATCTTTGAAATGGATGTGCGAAACCTTGCAGGAATTGAGCTGTTCTAAGATGCGCAGCACGGTTTCTTTTTCACTTGATACGTCTGTAATTTTGTCTTCCATGTGCTCTACACCGTAAATTGCCACTGTGCCATTGTCATCAATTTGCGTTTTGTTAACTATTAGTGAATACATCCCTAAAACCCCTTATTCTTTTTTTTGCACGCTCGGTAATAATATCATAAAAAGAGAGCATTTGTAAATTATCATAATGCGTAAATTTTCCAACATTATTGTTAATATATTGTAAAATATACACAAAGCCGCAGGAAAACTCCCCTGCGGCTTTGCTTCAATTTCCCATCTTTTAGCAGCTCTCATTTTTTAGAACAAACTCAGCATACAAAAAAGTTTTCTGCAAATTTGCTGTTTGAGCCAGCATTTTTTCACGCCGGCAAACCCTATATAGGGCGCATAGTGGATAACGATTTCCATAGAAACATCTTATCAAAAGGATTTCCCGCTTCTATTTTCACCAAGCCGTTTTCCGGCAGTAAAACATCCCGCGTTTCGGCTGATGTCAGCTTGTCACTGTCATATACGGCAAAAAATGCTTTCACTTGCTCTTCCTTCTGCCCATAAACAACGATATGCCCTTGGTCTTCAAAAATTCTCTCGCCGTGGCGGATGTCTTTCATTGTGTAGTCCGATACCGCAAACTGACCTTCGGGATACCCGCTTCCGCCCCGCACAAGAATCTTTCCCACACTGTTCATACTTTTGGCGCTCTGACGAAAACTCGCCTCTTCACAAATTACAACAGACTCTCCGCCGTTTTCTGAGCAGTAAATACTGAATTTTTTCTTTTCTGCGTTTATGTACATTTTTATATGATACCTTCCCCATGCCTTATATGAAACAGCTGATGTCTGATAGGCAGTTCCGTCGTAGTATTCAAATTTCCCGTTTGTGAAAAGTCTCATATCTACTCCGCAAGAACCCCACCCATTAACGGTGTTTTCTGCCGCCGTCTGCTTCACCACTCCATCAATGTTATCGAGAAAAGGGACAATATCAAACTCCACCACCGTAACCGCTCCCCCTGTTCCAGATATAGGCCACGCGCTGAAATCCGCCGTTGAATAGAATATGTCATCCGAATCGTAGACATAGAGAGTTCTGATGTCCCACCATGCTTTCTTGGCCTTTGCTATTACTATTTTAATGTATCTTGCCTCAACCGGTTCAAACGTTACCTCTATCGTCTCTGCTGCATTATTTCTGACTGACGCAATATTCCCCCCCCAGTTCGTCCCATCGGAAGATACATATATGTCGCAGTCTGCCGGGTAATCCGGGTTGTCTCCAGTCCGTCCGGTAAAAGACAATTTATATATTTTGTGAACCATCTTCATGTCAACGGTGAAATAGTCTCCCACTGCTTGGTCTTTGCCCGACACCCATCTCGTATTGGCATTTCCATCCAATGCGTTTGCAGTAGAATATCCGCTGCACGTGCTGCTCGCCTGTGCGCTCCAGCCAAACATTGGAATTGCGCGTTCAGGCATTTGCGGAAGTTCATGTGCAGGGAGAATGTGTCTGTACTCCTCGCTGACTCCGGCAGAAAGAATTATATCCGGGCTGTAGAGCCTGCCGTTGTTTGACAGCGAATTTGAGCCGGTGCGGTTTTGCCAAATCCCAGGACAATCAAACATTGCGTTGTTGCTGACATTATATCCTTCAGTTTTTTCGTCAAGATAAATTCCGGCGCATCCGTAGTCAAACCACGAACGGCTTTCAAAATCATGTATGTAATTATGTCTGATTTCGCTGCCAGGCTGTTTGGACAAAGTATATATAGCCGCTCCGTCGCAAACAACCTTATTTACATCGTGAATGTGGTTCGCATTTATCTTGTTTGTGTTCATTGCGTTGTCTGCCGCCGTCCACCCGAAGCCAACACTGATTCCTGTATACGGCATATGGCTCAGAGTATTGTGCTCTATCGTAATATTTCTCGGATATCCTCCCCCTATACCGACAGAGCCCTCATAATCGGTTCCAGCCCTTGTGAGGTAGTTATTTCGTATCACCTGCCCGTCACATATTTCCCTCTCGTCGGAAGGATTGTAAGGGTCATGATAGTCTTTTAAGTCGTCGCACATAAATTTGCCCACGCTTATCCCGTTTCCGGAAATGTCCGAAAACACATTGCCTTCCACAACTCCGCCTTTAATCGCATAGTGCAAATCAAGCCCCGTCGCCCCCAGACAGCAGAAGGTATTGTTCTTGAAGTCAATATTTTCCGCACATGCGCCATATACTGCTGCGGGAATCCGGTATATTCCAATCTCATTTGAAAGATTGCTGGTTAAAACGTACTGCGAAGCCTGTCCGCCGACAAGACCCTCCTCATTAGGTCTTGTCCAGTTGGAATGCATAAACGTGATTCCGTCAAAGACGAGATTCTTTACGGGATTATCAATAGTTCCTTTAATTGATATCAGTGTTTCCGTATACGGAGCAATCACCTCCGCCATGCTCATATCCTGATTTTCAAACGCCTTGAAGTAAAGCGTATCTGTGCTTTTGTCCAGGTACCACTCACCTTGTTCGTCTATAAATTCGTATGCGTTTTCAAACCACATTACAAACCTTGTAACGTTCGCACTGCTGTACCCGGTAATATCGGGATGCGGCCTATTAAAAA
Organism: Clostridia bacterium; assembly: GCA_030527235.1. Classification (GTDB taxonomy): domain Bacteria; phylum Bacillota; class Clostridia; order UMGS1883; family UMGS1883; genus JAUNBL01. Next base: position 68,854 of record JAUNBL010000002.1, read on the forward strand.
TCCGTTCCGAACATGGGCTTTGTATTTTAAGCGCTGCATTTCCTCCAATAAACTCCACCGATTCAATAGGAAGCAAATTATCAGTCCAGGCTGTAAATACTTTGAGCTTTACATCCTTGAAATTGTTCCACCGTTCAACGAGAGCCCCCTCAACGACAACGCTGTCTTTCGGATATACCACACCGTTTACGGAAGTTTCTTCCCTGTACGCCTTTACGATTCTTTGTGAATACAAATCATTTTGCGCCACATTTTTTGCCCTGACCGCCTTTTGTCCGTCAACATAGAGCTGGGCAAAATCAAAACCTACATTTTCAGCCTTGTATATGTTTTTTCTGGCATCGTGAAGCGTCCAAGCCTCAATTTTTCTGCCTCCGCTTATCACAGCGTTATTTCCCTTGTAAAAAACGCTGTGTCCGTTCATCCCGCCGTCTGCGGCAGCAAACGATATTGTTTCGCCAACGCTGTACGTTCCCTCCCCGATGTGTACCATTACATCGCTATTTGCGTTAAACTGCCTGACTATTTCCTGCGCCCTATTAATCGTACGAACCGGATTTCCCGCTAAACCCGAATTACCATCGTCTCCCAACACTGAAACATAAATTTCCACCACAGTGTCCCTTTCCGCTCCTATCGCTCCGATATTTCCGAATATCAACGCTATTGGCAGCATTATAAAAATAACTCTCTTTATTTTGCACCCCCCTCTCGCATTTTTGAAGTCCTGCTCCACGCGCCGCCTTTTTCTCGCAATCGCCTATATTTCCGTAGGTCTTGCCGCAGACTCCATTTCGCGCCAGATAAAAAGCTTTGTGGCGTCTTCTTTCTGAAGCTCCGCCTCTCCATTTTCCACCATTATGTCAATTTTTCTTACTTTTTCAACCACTCCGCTTGCATCATAAGTCGCAAAGTATGCGTCGTACTCTCCGTCTATACCGCGTATTGTCAAAACATCTCCGCTCTCTGAAACATCCAAATTGTAAGGGTTGTAGAAATATATTTCTATCTCCGCTAAGTTTAATCTGTTTCCGTTGTCGTCCCTGAACAACCATGCTCCGTAGGATGACGAAGTCTTAATTTCCGTTCTGACATATCGGATATATTTGCAGACGACAGCTTCTTCCAATGCGAATATCTCCTCCGGCGAATTGTCCTTTCCATCGGGGCTCGGATTCATCCTTCCGATTGTTTCCCACGTTGTAGCGTCAAGGCTTCCTTGAACCTCGCAGCCCACTGCCAGCACCCAATCGGCCCAGTAATTATTGTATGAAGTGCCGCCGGCGTTTTTTTGCTTCTTTATTATCACCTTTGTCACGGCGCGCGCTTCGTCAAGCTCAAATACGAATTCACCCTCGCTCGCGCTCTGGGCCGAATCTGTGTTTTGGTCTATGGCCAACGGCGCGTTATCCGAGTGAATCTCAGCCTTTTCCATTCTACCCATTAAAAAATCGCTGTAAAACTCTATTTCCGCTGCGGCCATGCTTATACTGGAGCCGTTGTTTACGCTGTCGAAGTAAATCATATAATATCTATACTGTTTCCCGTCAGTATCAATCCTAACCATCGCGGGAATGTATTCGCTTGTAGCCGTAACTCCTCCGACCTCACCCACAAGCGTTCCCGCCTCAGGATTACCGTTCATCGGCGAATTGGCCGCGTACACCTTCGCCCCGTTAATACGTATGGCGTAGTTTTCATCTGCCTCGGGACGACGGCCCACCACCGCCAACTTTGTCAGCGCAGTCAAATTGCAAAGCTCTGCCTCAAGGTATTTGACTTCGGCGTTATCCTTTGAAGCATAGGCAGTAGAGGCGTCACCATCAAAGGCGTTTGCCGCCGCCCAGATTTCGCTGTAGCCATCGGAACCGGAAACGGAGGCGACCTCCGCTTTGTATATTGAGTCTCCGCTGCCAAGTACATTTACCGCAATTTTCTTAGAGAGCGAGCCTATCGAAACGGTAATAACGGTACTTCCTTTGTTTTGCGCAACAATAACTCCGTTATTCACTCTTGCCACGGCCATGGCTTCACTATGCCAATCTGCAGCTTCGTAAGCATTTTTAAGTGTCTCGGCCGTAAGAACAACCCTCTCGTACTTGTCAAGGATAAGACTGCTTTCAACTTCTGCGTCGCCGCATTTAACAATGATATCGTTCAAAACCTCATCAAGGGTAAAACTTACTTTCACCGTATCTCCGGCGTTAAGAGAGAGGCTCACATATTTTCCGATGCTGTCGGAAAGGGCAGCCGTTTCTATCCCGTTCACTTTAGCAGCTGTCCAAAGCTCACCGCAGCGCAGCTTAATTGTATTGCCGTCTTTGTTAGAGGCTATTGTTACATCTGCAACTCTGTTTTCAAGGTTCCACTCAAGGCTGGTTATTTCCGCTCTGCTTCGGCTCATAATCCCTGTAACCTTACCTCCGTTCCAGTCGGAGGGAAGGGCGGGAATTATCTCGATTTCTCCGGTGTTGGAAAAGACCAAGGCCTCATTTACCGCACCGACGGCTCCGAAAGCCGTATCGGTGCAATAGGTATCGTTTCTCCTATTGGTATCATGGTCGGTCATAAGTGAAGAATAGTAGGCAGTGGCATTCATCATTTTGAGCAGTGATGCCATCATTCCGTCACCGCGTCTGAGTCTTGCTTCGACAAGCGCCTTATGCATCCATCCGTGTCCGGCAGTCGCGTCCCCGGTATTATATCTATTGCGGTTATTGAGAGCGATGTTTGCCGCCTTTGCAATTTCAGTTGAGTTTCTGATGTCATATGCAGGCCATGCCACATAAAGGTGGCTCAAATGGCGGTGATTGTTGTTTTCTGTGTACTCTTCCATAGCCCATTCACGGAGAGCGCCGTCAGAGTCGCTCTTGTAGTCGGAGATTCTGTCTTTCAGCTCCTGCCATTTTGAAACCGCCGCTTCATGCCCGACCCTTCCTACGGCCGCCTCTATGGCGCACACCATGTCCAGCCCGTCCTTTGCGGCAGAAATATCCATAGTCGCATTGGCTGTAAGGGTGCTTGTATAGCCCACGGGGTGGTTTTCCGGCGAATAACTCGGAATGATTATGTACTTCTCACCCGCATTAATGACTGTTTTACTTTCGTCGTGACAGGCTCTACCGTCACTGTCGGTATAATAGCGTGGAGTAACTATCTGTTCCCAGAAATTTGCCTGCTTTGTCAGCAGCGGTAAAAGAATGTCCTTTTCAAGGTCAAGAAACCCCTTGGCCTTAAGTGCGGCAAACTCTTCATTCGTAAGGCCGCCGTCGTTTACGCTTAGAACCCCTTGAAGGTTGTCTATCCTCATATAGTCGTTGATGGGTATCTGCACATTTCCAAAGCACTGCCAGTACTCGTATATGGGCAGCAAGCACCAGCTGGCGCCGGCATTCCAGTATTCAAACGGATAGGAACTGTCGTATTCCACATGCATGGCTCTGTCAGCATCAGCATTTACACTAAGTTGAATCGCGTCGTGCATGCCATAGGCCTTTTCAGCGTTCAACATAAAATCAGGAGCATGGCGGAGAAAAAAGGTAATATAGCCAAGCTGAAATTCACGCAGATTGCCTGTGTTCATTGCACTGACCTGCAAATTTACGTTTGCGTCCAGTGTGTATATGCTTCGCCATCCGGGGTTCCACTCTCCGCTCCACATGCCGTAAAGACGTGGTGCAGTAGTGCCGCCGGCGCAGATTTGGGCATAACGCGCCTGGCTGTAGCTGCGCTCCATAAACTCGTGGTTTATGCGGTCGGTTGTTCCACGCTGCAGCGCGATAAGGGCATCGTTGTCGTAGCTTTGGTATTCCTCATCGCCATCGAGGTCAAATGTAAGGCGGTTGAATTCCTCTCCATGCTCCTTTGCTGAAGGCGCAAGAGCGGCCGCATAATTGAACTTTCCGTCGGCCGTGTACTTAGCGGCCACAGCGCTTGTCCGATTGGAAAGCTCGCCGACAAGCGCGTAAGCGTCCATGCTTGCAAATGCGCTCATAACGTCATTTACAGAGCCGGTCATACTAAAGCTTCTGTCCGTTGCGGTTATGAGATACACTGACTCTGCATTTGTGACACTTATGGCGTTGTTTTCACCAAGCAGCATTTCATCGCCGCTCCCCATGGATACCACCTGTTTACCGGCGTTTTTACCCTCGGCAATAATTTTTGTAACACCTGCATAGCCCCCGTCGTAAAGCTCACTGCCGCTATACGCAGGATAGTGGGCTGCGAGTGCAATATAGTCGGCGTTTGTGCCTATCAATTTTTTATATCTTAAGTCGCGTACCTTGCTCGTCCCGTTCCACGACTTGCACATGTCGGCAATATTGTCGATGGAAATAACAGTATCAACAAGCTGCCCTTCGGAAGATTTTTTAATCCTTGTTATTGTGACGTTATCCTCACGGGAAGTGAAGGTTGTTCTTGTCCACTCGCCGTATTTATCGCTGTAACGTACGCCTACCTCGGCGGTTTCGTAATTTGTCCAGCGCTCGTAACCGGAATATTCATCTGTATAGCTGCTTTCAATTCTCAGCTGCGCGCCGGGATGATAGGAATAATAAAATGTCCTGTTTCTCCTGCTGCCATCAGAGTTTGTTATTACCCAGCTGTCATTCAAATTGAACACATTCAGCCTTGCATCCTCAAGCTGCCCGGTAAGCTCCTGCGGAATGCTTCTCGGATCCGCCGAAGGGAAATTAAAATACATATGCTGATATATTATGGTGTCAGAATAAGGCGAACCGCTGGTTACAAATCCCGTTTCTCCGTTGCCGCCCACCATGCCCTCTCTCCACGCACGGCTTTCGGGATTGTGCCCCACCTCTGAATAACTGTGTGAGAAATTGCCTTTTTGATACAAATGTTTCACGTCCTTTTCCTGAGCTGATACGGCGCCGGGCATTGCCATAGCCGCCGTGAGAAGCAAAACCATAAATCTTTTCATGATTATCCCCCTTTCTAATAATATTATAGCATCTAAAAAGATTCGATGGTAGACATAAACACGACATTTTTTTGATGCAGACTGTCACATTTGTGTTTCAAAAAAAGCCTCATATACAATTTCAAATTCAGACAAGCGCTTCTTCGAGCGCTTTCGTATTCAACCTTGCAATAAACCGTAATATAAAGTATAATGAATTCAGGAGGTGCGAAAATGGGCAGAAGAATTAATATGAATGATCTCCACATAAAGCTCCATTTTGACGAGCTTCACATAACCGTGGAGCAGTTGAACTACGGTATTTTCCATAGCTCCATAACCCGCCACTGCCACGGAAAAAACTATTACGAGGCCCATCTTGTCTCTAACGGCAAGGGTACCCTGATTGCAGAAGGAAAAGAATATCCCCTTGAAAAAGGCTCTCTTTACATGACCGGGCCAAATATAACCCACGAACAGCTCACAGACAGAACAACGCTTATGGAGGAATACTGCCTGGGCTTTGATATAAAAAAGAAAAAAAACAGCTGTGGCAGCGAAGCCTCGGAAGTCTTACGCGCCACAAGCTTTTGGATAGGTAAGGACAACGGCGAAGCGGAGAAAATGTTTGAAGCTCTTTCCGCCGAATCCCTTATCCGAAGTATAGGTTATCAGAACAATATGAAAAATACTGTTTCTTCCCTTTTAGTGCATCTTGTGCGTTCTTACACCGGCAATGCCGCCAGTATTGAAAAACACTCCGTCGCTCCAGACGATAGACGAGCCATTGTGACCGATGTGTCCTTTTTATACGACTATAAAACCATAACTCTCGGCGGGCTCGCTAAAACGCTTGGTCTGAGCGAACGCCAGCTTCAGAGATTTTTGGCGGCGCAATACGGCAAAACCTTTTCTCAGCTCAAAAGAGAAGCTCGCTTCAACAAGGCCACGGAGCTTTTAAACAGCGGTCTTTCCTGCGAAGAAGCTGCTGCTGGTGTGGGTTACGAGGACATGCGCAGCTTCAGGAAACTATTTGAAAAAGAAGAATGAACCGCTGTGTTTCAAAATATGTTGTTTAGTATTTATTGTGCGTGTCGTATGTGTTTCCTAAATTTGGGCTGCAACTGTTTTTGAAAGAGCAATCGGCATTACGCTGTTTATACTCCAGACAAAAATCGAGTACGAACTGCAGCTGTCTATAAACTCCATCTCAATTTTCTCTGTTTCACCGCGCCCGAGCGAAGCAGTATACGGCTTAACCTTTATTAATTCTCCTCCGCTGCCGTAGCCTGCGATAAGGTGAGTATTGCTTAACGCAACGTCAGATGTATATAAATATGCTAACTTGTCACTGCTTACAGTCACGTTCACAATTTCCCCGCGTGTCTGCCCTTCTGTTCTAAAGCTTGAAATGCTGAATTTGTTTGCTGCAACTCCGCTACCGCCTCTAACTGTGATTTTGGCGACACTGTCAATTACGGGCGCGCTTGCACGATAAGCAAAATTATCCGCAACAGTATATGTATTATCCTGTTCGTCCGTTACGTAAACCGAGAAGGTTTTCTTATCAGCATCTGTCACAATGCGCACGTGGTACGTTTTGCCAACCTCGTATTCAAGTCTCTGGGTGTACGCAAAGGACGAGCCGTTCATTGCGTCCATATACCCTTCGGGACGTATGCGGAATACTATGCTGTAATCGCCCCACTTTGAAGGCGTGATATTGCCGCACAGTCCGACAAATCCATCAGAGAGTTCGTTTGCCGTGATATCAAACGTAACCGCGCCGTCCTTAATTGCCCCAAATGTGCGCAAGCTGTAATCTGCGGTTGATTTCCATATGCTTGCCGCACTCACCTTTGGAGCCACTTTGACGTTGAACTTTTTTTCTATCTTTGCAGAGCCGAATTCTACATTTGCCGTAAGCGTGAGCGAAACTGCGGCTTCGCCCTCTTCGGGCCGTTTAATCTTGCCGTTAGCATCCACCATCCCCGGAATATCCGCCTGCCACGAAATTCTGCTTCCGAGCTCGCCCGTGTATACAAGCGTGACGTCCTCTCTAACAATTTGCGGAATCTCAATCGCATCGGCGTCACTTTGAGCCGCAAGCGAATCGTCCCCAAGGAATGCAATAGAGTCACTGCAGTTTTTGATGGCCGCATTTATCATCTCACTTGAGACGTCCTCACTGTTCAAAATATCGTTCCTGACTTTTTTCAGCGCATCGTGTGCTGTCAAAAAGTTTTGCCAGCTCAATGGATTATACCCGCTCGCGCCTTTTTGTATTATGACATCACCTTGCACAATCGCCTTGTTTACATTTGCGGCAGATTTCTTAATCTCCATATATCGCTGAATGTTCTCAATTTCGCTTGCCGTAAGACTTCTGTCGTATATAAGCACTTCAGCTACTTTACCGCCGAAATATGTCGTTTTTGCAGCCGCTGTTTTGCCGATGGCAAAACTTGTTTTATTTCTTGCCGTTATTTCGTAACGGTCATTCAACGTTACAACAGCAACTGCATCTTCGTAGAGAATCTCATTCTTTCCATCCTTCACTGCCGCAGTTACACTGAAATCATCGGTTGACTCCGCGCGCGTATATTTTATTACGTTGTTGCTTTGCCCCGAACCAAACCTCGCCATTACAAGCGATTTATACGGTGAGAGCAAAATCGAACCCCAACTGCCGGTTTCTCCGAAATACAACGCCGCGCTTGTGTCACCATTGCTATTCAGTGTGGGATCCTCAGCCGTATACGCCGAAAGAATAATCATTGTAAGGTTTTTCTTTCCGTTAAGGTCAATTTGAGAGGACTTAAGCTCAAGGCAGTCATCAACTGCATCAAACTCAAGGTAGCGCATTCCTCTTTCTGTTTCCCCAAGCGTGGGTCTGGCGCTTTCTGTGTCCTGCTCAATCTCATAATTTCCGACAGATGCTCTCCAGCGGGAAATACGGCTTCCCAAGCCTCCTTCAATCTCATTAGCGTCAAGTCTGAGTACAAGACCGTTTGTTACATCCAGCCCGCCCGTCACAACCTCAAGAACTGCATCAGATTTCCTGCTTATGTTCACGCCGTCCGAAAGCGCCAGCCTATATCTTCCTATGTTTTCAGGCACTGAAATCGACATGCTGCTGCGTTCTGCCTTTGTCATGCTCTTGCCCTCTAAAAGCTTTGACGCATCCGAAAGCTCCATACTTTCAGGCACAAACCATGCCTCTTTCTCGGATGGATTCAATCCGACCGCTCCGTCAATGGCGCATATGCTCGTTGTGAACACCTTGTCCACCTCATCCGTATATGTGCTAAACGTGTATGTCTTTTTTGCTCCCGAAAGATCGATGATTTCAAGCTCTTGCGTACCTTCCGATTCAATTTGGCTGTTTTTGTCAATTTCTTTTCCGTTTAGGTACAGCACATCAATGTATTCGGATTTCAAGCCTAAATCAAGCGGTTTCTCTTTGCTTACCCTGTAAACTCCGTTGTCTGTTATATTGCTGGCCAAAGAACCGCTGTAGACGATAATCCTTCCCGCGGACGGCTCGGATACTTCGCTCCCCTTCACTATGAAAAGCCTGTACTCTCCATCGTCAGCAGGTGTGTAGATAACACCGTCTTTTGCTTTTGTCATATTGCTTCCTGCGCCAAACCGAACAGTTCCCTCCGGTGCGAGCCAAACCTCCGCATCGATGTCGGCGTCACTGAATTTGAAATCCAGTTTTTTACCGCTTGCCGCAAAAAAGTTTGTCCCTAAAAGCCTGTCCTGCAAACGGAAAATCTTTGCGGGGATGCGTGAAAAATACTTACTTTCAATGTCCGAATTCGTCACGATTTCAAAAACGTCATCGCCCCATATTCTCTCAGGGCGCACAATCTTGGTAACAACGGTTCCCGGCTCGTATGCCCCCGATTCATCTGTGGTAAACAAATCGTTATCCGTGTAAACATTATGCCAAGTGTTATAACCTTTCCTTCCCCAGTAATGCGTATCTATTATCGCCATGTTGCTCTTTGCCATTTTTTCAATCAGGTTATCTGTGGCGTAAATATGCCGGCTTCCTTCGTCGGGATGAATTCCGCGGACGATATGCTGTGTCAAGCTCGGATTTCCCGTGTTCGTAATATAGTTGCCTCTGATAACCGTCCCCGGCATGTCACCCAACGTATATATTGCTCCCGCATCACCTAATGTCTGCATGCATTTTACAAAGGTGTTGCTTTCAATCGTATTGTTTTTTGTGGTTGTCGAAGGAATTCCCGGAACAACGGAATCCGAGTCGCCGTTCATGTTCCACCAACCCCAGCCAATACTCAGCCCGTTGTAAGGCGTATTTTCTATATGGTTATGCTTCATCAGAAAACCTTCGGTATAGAAAGCCATCAATGCTGCATCACCCCAGAAAAGCCGGCTTGTCCCATAAATATAGTTATTCGTAAAGGTTATATCTTTGCAAACCCCCTCCACGCCGGCATCATACTTTTCCTTATCACTCAGCTTGCCGTAATTGCTTCCCTTGTCTCCAATATAAGAATGCTGGGGATGTCCAATCAGCGCCGCTGAACCCGCCGAATCATAAAAAATATTGCCGTCAACTACACAGTCTGAAACATCGTTGATAAGGCTCAATCCCTCGTTCCCCAGGTTTCGGATGTTGTTATTGTAAAAATTGATGTTGTCTGCACTGCTCAGCATAATCGCAGCCGGGCCTACGTCATAGGCACGATAAATCGAATGATGCCAATTACTTTCCGAAAAAGCAATCATTCCTGTAGAACCTTGAATTGTCGCTCTGCCGTGAGAACCGCCGATATTATAAAGCTGCCAGTCCGTATAGGCAAATGTCAGACCTTCAAATTCAATGTTTTGAACATGTCTTGATTTATTTTCGCCCGTAATCGTTATCAGCGTTTCCAGTTCCGGCACAACGACCTCGGCGCTGCTTAAATCTTCGGATGCTTCAGGATAGTAATAGAGCTTTTTTTCCGTCTTGTCAAAATAGAACTCTCCTTCTGTGAGCCATTCAAAAACATTATACACAGTTTGCGTGCCTGTAAACTTGTACGCATTATTCCAACCGGGCTGTTGAGCTATGGCGCCATAGGGCATTTGCAGCTTTGCCGCAAATTGACTGTCGCTTATCCGTTCCAGCTTTTCCACACACACGATTGCCGTGTTCCACGTAGTCTGCGTCATAATCTCAATATCATCTTGATTCCTTGTATCAAGCGGAATCGCCCCATTATTGAACTTTACCCCTGCGGCAACACTTCCCGAAATCCATGCCCATGGCTGACTTCCTGCCGTAATTGAATATGTACCGTTCTTTCCCTGTCCGCTTGCCTTGGCGCTTGTCATGAAACGCCTTTCTCCGTTTACGTACAGCGAGCGCAGCTTTTCCGAACGGTTAAGGCTTATCGAGTAAATTCCGCCGCCCTCGTTTGTCCAGTTTCCGTTTATTTTTTTACCTCCGCTTATAACGGGCCCAGCGCCATTTTGCGCAACATATCTTACCTTGAATCCGTTTGTACCCGAATCTTCTTTCGTAAAGGCGATTGGGCCGCTCAATTCATAAGTGCCGTCCGCTATATAAACAACAATATCTCCTGTCATCGCGGCATTTATTTTTCTTACCTCGCTTTGAGCCTTCGCTATTGTTTTGTAAGGCGACAGCTTTGTGCCGCTGCCACTGTCGCTTCCAACGCAGGAGACGTAGATCTCCTGCATCACGCCTCTTTCCTCTGCCGCCGCAAATGCCTGCGGAAACGCAAAAACGCAAATTACAAAAAGCACCATCCAGAGCATCAAAAGTACCATTAAATAGCCACAGACCTTTCTCATTTTAATTCCCTCCTATTATTTTCTTTCTGTTGTATTTTTTATATTTTTTAGAAGCAAACTTCCTCCCCCGTTCTGCTGCCGCTTATGAGCGTTCGTTATCCGTTACTTGTAACGGCAATAGAATAAGCATGCTTAACTCACTTGCAAAAAAACCTTCTCATTTGCAGTTTCCCCCTCAAAGATAATTATAAATTCAAGAGTTTAAGTGTCAATATAAAAACACGACATGTTTTTTGTTTTAAGTCGTAATTGCAAAGAACCTAATTTCATGATATATTATACCATATAGATTTATAAGGAGAAGGTATTCATGGGCAGAAATCAACGCTCTGCAGATTTTAATGACACAAATTTTGAAATCACTGTTGATGGTCTTAAAATACAGATTGAGATGCTTAATAGAAGCATCTGGGCAAATAACTGTCAGCGCCACATGCATGGCAACGACTTTTATGAACTGCATTTTATCAGCAGCGGAAAGGGCGCTTTGCTTTTGGACAGTGAAAAATATGACCTCGCGTCGGATAGCTTGTATATGACAGGACCCCATGTGCCGCATACGCAGCTCATCGACCCTGATGACCCATTGGAGAAATACTGCATCGGCATGAGAGTCATTCAAATAAATCCGGATAAAATCACGGATTTGAGCCACAGCTTTATAAAGACGCATTTTTGGATTGGCATGGACAAGAGTGAAAAATGCCGCAGACTTTTCAGTCAAATTGAGGAGGAACACATAGAAAAGCGTATCGGCTATGTAAATAATATTAAAAACTACATCTCGGAAATCTTTGTGCAGTTAGTTCGTCTCTATACCAATTCGGCAAAAGCGCCGCCTTCCCCCGCCTTAACTACGGACATCCGGAGGATGTTTCTGATTGACGGTCATTTTCTGGAGTTTTTTGACACTCTTACAGAAGACCGCCTCGCTGCCGCACTGGGGCTCAGTGTGCGGCAGGTGCAGCGCTTTTTGAAGGAACAATATGGCAAAACTTTCTCGCAGATGAAACGCGCCGCCAAAGCGAATAAGGCTAAGGAATTGCTCAACCACGGTTACTCGCTTGAAAAAATTGCCGAACTTGTAGGTTACAAGAGTGCAAAATCCGTTTCGGACGCACTAAAAAGCACCGACCTATAGCGGTGCGAAAAGCGGCTATGCTATTATACCGATTGATGTTTTTACACCGTTCCGAAAACGGCTTTCAAATCTCCTTGATCGCCTTTTGATATGCTGGCAGAACAAGCTTTACAAATGCAAAAATATGGAGCAGCCCAATTATACCAAACAAAATCCTTGCCGCCAATATTGGCAAAAGAAGCGAGATACCGTTCATATCCCCTCCGCCAAAAAGACTGCATAAAACACTAAGATACAGCGGGTCAATAAACATCATTGCCGCTGTTGTATAATAGGCCGCAGCTCGAAACACAGGTGATTTCGAGGAGCTGATTTTTCCACGGAACGCAATGAGCAGCCATGCGGCAATCAATGTCGATACGGTGCCGGCCAGGCAAAACACGCCCATTTGAACATTGTTCATTTCTTCGGCATACACGTCAATCTGAATTCCAATCCCCATGAAATTGATTTGCCTGAAGGTGTTGCTTATAAGTGCAGTTATCAAATGCGCCCCTTCGTGTATGATGTAATAGGCAAGTATCGCAGCGACGATACCAATATACTGTCTTGTCCGTTTGCTCATATCGATTACTCCTTTGTGTTCTGCACCGCAAGCCGTTCACTCCGGCTCGTCTAAAGCATCTGTATAAACTCCTCTAAACGCACAAGCTTTTCTTCCGGCATTTTTAGCACAGCGTTTACAAGCTGCCGTCGAGGGTCTTTCTTGACCAAGCCCTCAGCTTCCCCATACAGCACCCATTGTGCCGAATAACCGTACAGCGATTCTACCAGCTTTGCAAAAGTGAGTGATACATTTTTCTTTTTATTCGTTGCAAGAAGCGATATATAGTTTGCGCTGACTCCTAAAGACTGCGCAAATTCAGCCTGCGTCATCTGTAAATTGCCGATAATCAACCTGATTCGTCCTGCCAAAGTTTCCGTCACCCTTTATCACTCTCCCCAATCAGTTTTCTCTCTTTCATCATATCTATATAAACCATAAGTTCTTTTCGGGTGGAAACATTCAGCTTTGAAAAAATTCTACGATTGTGCGTTTTAATGGTATTGATGGACAAGTGAAGCTCGTCGGCAATTTCCTGCGCTTTTAACCCGTCTAAGTATTTATCAAAAACCATAGCTTCTGCCTTGGACAGCGTTTTAAGATTTTCCAAAAAATTATCAAACATGGACATGGTTGCTGTTTCGCTTTGCGGTTTAACGCTTTCCTCCTGCTGTACAAGGAAATCCATAAGGTCATTTATTTCAATGTAAACATTTTTTGGAGTTTCCTTTGTATAGCTTCTTGTTTTTATTGAGTCAAGCGCCTCGGTCACAGGCTTTAGATATTTTTTGCTGATAAAGATAGATACTACAAAGCTGACTGCCAAAAGCAGTATTACCAGCGCGAACAACATTGTCCGGACTCCTTGCTCCGCCTCGTCAATAACCGTTTTCGGCATCATGACCGATATTGCCCATTTGTCTGCCTGATAGGGCGAGTCATGCGGATATAATTTCAGTTCTCGATGTACCCCGCCGTAGGATATGTTCTCATTTTCATAAAAACAGATTCCGTTTGTGCTCTCGCTCAGACTCAGAGAAGTTTGCATTCTGTCTCCGGTCAAAAAATAATTCCCCGCGATAAGCCCGTTTTCGCTATGTAATATATTGCCTTCCATAGGCGCCATCAGAGTGAACACTCTTTTATACACGCTGTCATTAGGCGTGTATTTTTGCTTAAAGAGCATATCGCTGACTTCTACGCCGCAAACGCCGTAAATCTCTCCGCCATCGCTTCTGACGGGCACGCATAAAAGAATACCCGATTCACTGTTGCCCTTGAGTTTTATGCAGTCTGTCCAATAATAAAGCCTCGATAACGGCAGCTCCTCATTTTCTTTAGCGACTTCCATGACATCATTCCAAAATGATTCGTTCTCTGTGTCAAACTCCATTTTCCACTGTCCCAAAAGCTCAATTCCGTTTGCTCTTGCAATCTCGGCGGGGCCTCTTAAATAGTTGAATTTTGAATGAACCGTATCCGCAGAATTCGGATGCGTATTCTTTATAAAGATGCCCGCTCGCGAGTATGCTGCGTTATCTGCGCTCAAATTGACTGTTGCGTCAAGGAGAATAAACACGCCTGTGCAAATGCTTTTGTTAATAGTAGCAAGCGCTTCATCTATTTGCCTTGAAAGAATCGGAATAAGATGCTCCGGACTCTTATCAAGGCTGTTTTGTGAAATGTTGTTTTCTGCCAAATATTCATCAATGCACTTTCCCGCGTTTTCCGCAAAAGAAACGCCTTGCACACTCAGTCTGCCAAAATCGGTTTCCACAAAATTCCCCATATGCGAAAGCTCGCCCTCCGCGTAATTTCTGACAGTCTTTACTCCACTCCCTCCGACATCAAGAATTATTAAAAGGGCGGCAAAAAGCAGAACAACAAAGACAGTGGTTGCCGAAAAAAAGAGAAACAACCGCCGCTGCAATGAAACACCATTTTTATTTTTTCCACGCTTCCACAAATCAATTGCCAATTTCAACATACACCGTCTCACCTCTTTCGCCATTTTGCATTATTTAATTTTGGCAAAAGCCTCCTCGACAAAAGTTTCCGCGCCGCTTATTCGCATTTGGCGGGCATCGCTTAAAGCCTTTTTGAAGTCCTCTTCATATTCTTGGCTTATATTGTCAAATTCGGCGAATGTGGGGGCGGTAAAGAAAGTGTAATCCTTATACATCTGCATTACTGCTGCCAGCATTTCCTTAATTCTCTCGTTCTCTACCTTATCTATATGCTTTAAGATATCCTCCTCAAATGCTTGCTTTGTAACCGGTAAATACCCCGTCTGAGAAATAAATTTCATATTCTGCTTTGGAGCGGTCAGCCACTTGACAAATACGCTTGCCGCGTATTCCTTCTTTTCCTCACTTTTTTTGACGATAATCCCGCTGCCGCGCTGAATAGCGACCTTCTCTCCACCCTCCACTATCGGATAAGGCAGAATACTGTATTTCACCTTGTGCGTTACGTTATCGCTTGTCGTAATGGTATCGCCGTAAAACAAGATGCCTGCCGACGAACCTGTTGAACACACCAGATCTCCTGTTTTTGAAAGGTCAGAGGAATATCCGTCGTAGATTGCTACGCCGCCCTCTGCTGCCGGCGTATAGAAGGTGTTTAATATATGCTTATATGTATCATTATCTAAGTTAAGTTCATTTTCCTCATTAAACAAAGAGTCTCCCTTTTGTCTTAATCCGACCTGTGCAATGTTAAACCATGAATCCGCCGTGTAAAAAGCTTTTCCGTCATTGGGAACTTCAGGCGTTTTGCTGTCGGTCCAGTCGTAGTACATTTTGGAAAGCTCCGCAATGCCCTCAAAAGTGGAAAGCTTGTTCTCCTGCGCGCCTGTGGCATCTGCAAACTCATCAAAGAGCGTCTGATTCAAGTATAAAATTTCGGTTGACTTAGCCAGAGGAAATACGTAAAGCCCGTTAGCTATCTTTCCTTCTTCAACAAAGGAAAATACATATTCCGAAAGCTCCTCCTGAGTGAAATATTCGTTAAAGTCTGCAATTTTATTCTTTTGCTGAAATTTAATGGCCGTTTTCGGATACGCAGTGCAGATGTCCGGCATTTCCGGCGCGCCCGGGTCATCGTTTACTATCATATCAAGACTTGAATTAAGCTCCTTGCTTGAAGAAATCGCGGTAACAGTCACATTAATTCCCTGCTCGGCTCCCACGGTGCTGTTAAATTCATCAATCAGCTCATCCATGGTCTTTTGCATTTCACCGCCGTAATTGTGCCACATGTTCAACGTAACAGGTGCACTTTTTGACGGACGATTCAAATTTGCACATGCGGAAAACGCAAAGCAAATCATAACCACACAAAGCATACTTAAAAACTGTCTTTTTTTCATTTTCGGCGCTCCTTTATCTAACTGAGTTATATTGATTTCAAAAATCACCCTGAAAATCACCCCTTGTAATCATCCTAAGGATGATTACAAGCGGTCGGAAAAAATGTATAATCAAATCGAAAAATACGACTCCGATAAAATGTTTACATATTTACAGTCGTATTATACCATGTAAGTCTAACTTAGTCAACATGTTATCCAGCATGAAAGAAGGTGGCCGCCGATGAGAATGGCAAAAGGCTTTGAAAAACGGGAAACGCACGATGGCTATGTATTTTCGTTTTGCTGTGATTTGTGCGGGCACTCGGTGATGTCGCCGGCGCTGAGTGAAGATTCGCCTCGTAAAGCGTGGGAGACAGTCAGGCATCACTTTAACATGTGCCACGAGTGCGGCAGGTGGATATGCGATACGCATTACAACGAAGAAAAGATGACCTGCATTGAATGTGTTCCAAAGAAAATCTATTGTACAGCGTGCGGAAGTGAGCTGTTTATCGGAGAGTTGTACTGTAAAAACTGCGGAAACAAAATTTAGAAAGGAGTATTGGAAATGGCTTTTTTTGACAAACTGAACGAACTTGCGCGAAACGTGGGAGAACTCACAAACGATGCGCTTGAGAGCAGCCGGAAAGGTTCCCGCATTAACGAGGAAAGCAAGAAAATCAAGGAGTTAAAAGCGCAGATTGGTGATTTTTATCTTGAAAAATTCAAGGCGGGTGAAGCCTTAGATGAAAGTATAGTCGCTTTATGCAAAGAGATACAATCATCAGAGGAGATAATAAGCGCCTTACGCGCGGAGCTTGAGGCAGCACAAAAGGCACAGTCGGCCGCCGAAGCGCAAACGGCAGTTGATAACCGCTGTCCGTCATGCGGCGCCGCGATAAATGACGGTGTTAAATTCTGTCCCGAATGCGGACATAAATTTGAAGAGGCGGCCAAAAAATTTTGCATCGCCTGCGGCGTTGAAATAAAGGGCGGCGCGGCATTTTGCGCAGAATGCGGGACAAAGCAGTAGTATCATATAATTAGGAGGAATTTACAATGAATAGAATATTATCAATAGCATTAACCGCAGTTGCGGCGTGTTTTCTTCTAGGAACACCGGCGCTTGCAAAAGAGGAAATTAAACTCAATATAATTGTGCGTGATTTTCAGGAAGACGGCGTACTATTTGAGGGACGCATTACAAGTGATGAAGGCTTGGTCAGCGATACTCTTGGCAGCGACCACAAACCTGTGTACAACCTTCCCAAATGGCAGGAGATGTTTGGAGAGAGCGTAACGCAAGAGAACTTAAACGCATTTTTTAACGATGTAAGCGGCGTAAATATGCGTACCCAAAAGACGATTACCTTAAATTCAAAATATGACGAAACGGAAATTTACAATGAAACAATCGGAGAGTATCAGACCATCAGCGGCGATTTTTATATTATTGACTCCGCAGTTGATGAGATGGGCGAATCCTCTGAAGGCTTTTTCCCCATAGACAACGAACTGTTCGGCAACGAAGAAAACGAACACAACTACCATTTTTCAGTAGAAATTCATGCGACTTTCCGTTACAAGAAGGGCGACATATTCATATTCCGCGGTGATGATGATGTATGGGTATATTTTAACAATACGCTGTGCGTAGATTTGGGCGGCGTCCACAGTGAAATGGAAAAAGCGGTTTTGGTTGATGACCTTGTTGCCTCCAACAAGTTGGAGATTAACGAGGGCGACTATGTTTCCTTTGACATGTTCTATATGGAACGGCATTTAAGCGGCTCCAATATGTATGTAAAGACGAACATTGACTTTGTAAATTTCAACAATTCAGATTGGGCAACATACGAGCTGTTTACTGCCTATGCAAACGATTTGATTCCCGACAGACTTATTGACGCGGAACTGGCGCTTCCGGTTTACCGCGATGAATTTGCGGCAGTTGCGGTAAAGCTCTACGAGCAGCTTGCCAACGTTACTGCCGAAGTCGCAGCGGATAATCCTTTTGTTGACTGCGACGACACAGAGGTGCTAAAGGCATATCAGCTTGGAGTTGTAAAGGGAACAAGCGCAAACGAGTTTTCTCCGAGGGCCATGCTGACGAGGCAAGAGGCGGCAACAATGCTGACGCGAGTTTATAAGAAAGCAAAACTGGAAGGCTGGAGCATCGATAAAGACTCTGAATTTAAGCTTGACACAGATACCGAAAAATTTGCTGATGATGCTTTGATTGACGATTGGGCAAAAGAAGGCGTTTATTTCATGGCGAAAAACGGCATCATCAAGGGCGTCGGCGATAATAATTTTGCGCCGAAAAACACCACTGCCGAACAGGAAGCCGCAAAATACGCAAACGCAAGCCGCGAACAGTCTCTTGTTATTTCGGTACGCTGCTTTGAGGCGCTGAAATAACTACAATTAGTTTAAGGAGGAGTTTACAGATGAAAAAGTTTTTGGCATTATTAACGATAATTTCGCTATTTGCTTGTGCCGGCTGCGGAAGCGAGAATACGTCCCTCCCAGCCGAAGGCGAAACTGCTCCGCCGATTTCCGAGCAGACAGTCAGTATTCCGGAGCCTACCGGATTTGCTGCAACAAAGACCGGAAAGTTTTATAACAAATTTAGCGGCAAAAAAATGACAATGAAATACGAGATGCTTTATGACGGTCAAACCGTCTCAGTTCTTTCGGTTACAAACGGCGACAAAATGTATTCCGAAACACTGGTGGATGGGTACGGCAGTTCCAGCATAATAGACTCGGAGTATATCTACACCATCGACCATAGCACAAAATCGGTTATAAAAATGTCTCTTCAAGCGGCAAATCAGCCGTCGATAGACACGATGATTGAAGAGTCAGATGTCAGTTTGTCGGATTTGGTAAAGAGCAGCCGCACCATTGACCAAAAGACATATGATACCGAAGAATGGGTGATTGAAGGCGTAAAAACCGTTATGTGCTTTGACGAAGACGCACTCTCCTACATTATTTCCGAAGCGGAGGGTACGGAATACCTAATCAAGATACTTGAAATTTCCGATGAGATTGATGAAACCTTGTTTGATATTCCCCAAGACTATACGATGACAGAAATATAAAACTTTAAGGAGGTTTTCATAGTGAAAAAAATATCGGCATTATTGCTTGTTTTGACAATAGTAATATCAGCCATGACTGTATTTGCGGCGGCTACATCTGAAAATTT
Organism: Clostridia bacterium; assembly: GCA_030527235.1. Lineage (GTDB taxonomy): Bacteria > Bacillota > Clostridia > UMGS1883 > UMGS1883 > JAUNBL01. Next base: position 87,873 of record JAUNBL010000002.1, read on the forward strand.
GCTGCTCAATCCCAGTTTTGAAGATGGAATAAACGGCTGGATAAGTCCCGACGGAAAGTGGAGTACGGTCGAAAATGAAAGCGGCTATGAACCGCAGGACGGCAGCTTTTTCGCATGGCCGACAGGTGCATCTCGGGAAAATACCTATATTTATCAGGATATCGCTCTTAGCTCTTACAATATCGGAAACACAGTAATATTTAACATCATGGTTTGCAATTACGACCAAGCGCCGCACGACATGGGACGAATTGAACTTCTTTTTCTGGACGCGGGCGGCAATACAATCAAAGGATATTCCCAAGACCAACGAAATCCCGATTGGAACTCACAGAGCATTATTGCAACCATTCCGGCGGGAGCCGTAACGGCAAGAGTGGTTCTCCATGCAATATGGTATGTAGGGAACGATGTTGATGCTTATTATGACAATGGCTCACTTGTTGTAACCGATGAAAAATATTCAATGGTTTACATTTCAGAAAAAGATGGCAAAGAAAAAGCCGTCAGCAATGATATATTAAACCTTATTGCCGACAACGGCTTATCTCAGAATCCTTCCGATTTTGTGTGGACAAGTTCTTATAATGCAGGCGCAACTGTTGATGAAAACGGCACTGTCACCATGATTACAGACTGCGAAGACAGTGTGGCGATTTATGCAAAGGATAAAAAGACGGGTGTGACAGGCATCTATCGTATCAATTCAGATATTCCCAACCTGGTTGCCCCAAGCGGGTCGGCTTGGGCGAGCGAGAATTTGCAAAGAGCAGAAGATTTGGGATTGATTCCCGAAATTCTGAAGGGCGCCGATTTGACGCAGAGCATAACAAGAGCGGAATTCGCAGCTGTATCGATTAAGGCTTATGAGGCATTGTCGGGTGCACAGGCAATTCCCGCAATTAATAATCCGTTTACGGATTGCGGCGACACAGAAGTACTAAAGGCCTACAATGTAGGCATCACTTCAGGCGTCTCTGCGACAGAATTTGAGCCGAACACACTTTTGAACCGCGAACAAGCGGCAACGATGCTGACAAGGGTTTTCAAAAAAGTTTCTCTTGCAGGCTGGACGCTTGCAACGGACGGCCAGTTTTCTCTGGAATACACAAAGGGCGCCCCTTTTGCGGATGATGCAAATATTTCGGACTGGGCGAAAGACAGCGTGTACTTTATGGCGGCAAACGGAATTATCAGCGGTGTAGGCAATAATAAATTTGCTCCTAAAAATACCACTTCCGAAGAGGAAGCGGTAAGCTACGCCAATGCTACCCGCGAACAGGCGCTGATTATCGCGGTTAGAATGGTTGAAAACTTGAAACAGTAAGGGGGCGACAACATGACAGCAAAACAGATTTATACAAAGACTATGCTCTTTGGATGGATGAAACTCTTTCTTGGTCTTGCAACTGTGATTATATCGGCAATTCTGTTTGGATTTCTAATGTTGATAGGCGCAATTTTCGGTGAAAACGGCCTTGCCATCATGTTTATAATTTGGCTTAGCGCGACAGGTATTGTAAGGTTTGTTATTATGCACTATTTTGGCTATATGGTAAAGGCCGGACATATTGCGATTATATCACAAGCCGTAACAACAGGTCAGCTTCCTGAAAATCAGTTTGAAGCTGCAAAGCAGATGGTGACAGCTCGTTTTGCAACATCGAATGTGTACTTTGCCATTGATAAGCTTGTGGGCGGAGCTGTAAAGCAGCTGCAAAATGCTTTGGGGAAAATCGGCGGTATGTTTGATGCAGTTCCCGGCGTCGGCACAATCGTCAGCATCGGTCAAATGTTTATCGGCATATCTCTTGGCTACATAGATGAATGCTGTTTAGGGTATACATTCTACAAAAAAGACGAAAACGCTTACAAGAGCGCGGCAGACGGTGTAGTAATTTACGCGCAAAACTGGAAGACGCTCTTAAAGAGCGCCGCAAAGACAACTCTTGTAGTAATTCTTGCTGTAATTTTGGTAACCGCCGCTTGTTTCCTCCTGTTTGGCGGCTTGTTCAGACTCTTTAACTGGAATATGCTTGTTGCCTTTCTGCTTGCACTGTTTACAGCGATTGCCATTAAATACGCCTTTATCGACAGTTGGATTTTAACCAAGACAATGGTGTCCTATATGGAGGTAGCGCCGAGCACTCAAATTACTTTTGATTTGTATGACAAGCTTTGCAAGCTATCCTCCAAATTCAAGTCTCTGTTTGAAAAAGCGCCTAAACAGCAGCCTGCATACGCGGCGGCAGGAAGTGGTTATGTCACGCTGACCGATACGGCGGAAAATGAGAAAAAGCCAAAATACTGCCCCTCCTGCGGAGCCGTAAATGACGGCGGCAAATTTTGCGCAAAGTGCGGCGGGCAGTTGTAAAACGTATTAAATATTAATTACCCCGTCTGGACTTATCAGACGGGGTAATTAACTGTAAATAGTAAATATATGTAACATTTGCTCCTTGTCCAATCAAAAGGCATACCCGGCGCCTGCAAATACTCTATAATTTATCATTTCAAGCTATGACCTATAGCAAAAACCGTTAGAAATTCGACACCACCATGAAAACTTGTCGCAAATTTTACCTTTACAAAATGATTTGTCTGTCATACAATAAAAACAAAAAAATAGTAAAATACAAGGAGCTGGGAAAATGAACAAAGCAATATTTTTTATCGCATTAATCCTGGTGGTTTTTTCAATATTGATGCCTGCATTTGCCGCAAACGAAATGGCATCTACAGCTGATTTCACCACTCACAGTTTCAACACCGTAAGCGGACGCGCCAACATATCCTTTGACCTTACGGCGGACACCGTTTCTAGCGGATTTATCGGCTCACCGCTGCCAACGCTTCACCCACACACTGGAGTGAATACGCCATCTGCCTTAGAATAAGAGACGGTGGATATTTTGATGCCCACGACGGCTCCGGATTCACAATAGCAACAGAGATAAAATATGAGGCACAAAAGGCCTACCATATCGAGATTGATGCCGATATACCGAATGAGATTTACAATGCATATATAACTGTTGACGGCAAAAAAATTGCTCTTACTGCTGATTATAATTTCAGGACAAGCGTATCCACACTTGGAAAGATAACTCTCAGAAACGACGGCAATTACGCAGCTGGACTATTCAAAATTGAAAACTTAACCGTGGAGAAGACTGAAGGCTCGATACAAATCTTTTCTTTACCCAACTACTACTGCGAGAATATGGTTATGCAGCGAGAGCGGCCTCTGTCTGTATTTGGCAAAGCCGAAGATACCGTAACAGCAACCATTGAAAGAGGCGCTTTTCGCTCAAGCGGCACTGCAGAGCCGGTTGACGGAACCTTTAAGATACTGCTATCTTCACTTCCCGCCTCCTTGGAGCCTTACACACTTACTGTGTCATCGGGAGGAAAAACCAAAATCATTAACAATGTCTACATTGGTGATGTGTTATTTCTGTCGGGTCAGTCCAATATGGAACAAACCTATGGAGGTGCTATGCAACAGCTTGGGAATGGAGTTACGGCAGACAAACTTCCAGAAATGGTTGTGGACGACAGAATAAAGCATTTCACACTTCAGCAAACTGCATCTGCGCAGCCCAGCTTCAACGTATCATACAAAAACAGTCTTTGGAAAAACCTCACGTCCGATAATAACAAGGAACTCTCCCTCATAGGTATGTTTTTTGCTGCGGAGAGACTTAAAACAGAACCCTATGTTCCCGTGGGTCTTATTTCGGCTGCATGGGGAGGTACTGCGATAAATCGTTGGATACGTAATTCCGATGACAATAAAACACCCAACTACACTCCTACAGACGGAACCATTTTTAATAACCATGTTTATCCGTTCCTCAACTACCCTGTAAGAGCGGTGCTTTGGTATCAGGGAGAAACAGATGCGACAATGCCCCTTATGTACAGCGAAGCCTTCCCCACCATGATTAAAGACTGGCGCAAGCAGTGGAATGACGAAAACCTTCCTTTTCTCTTTGTCCAGCTTGCACGCTACTCTGGTCGAGATTATTCCCCCTTGCGCGAGGCTCAAGCAAAAGCGCTGGAATTGGACAATGTCGCCATGGCAGTAATACTGGACACCGATGAAGGCTCATATAAAAATATTCACCCGCTTGGCAAGGAGGCCGTTGCACATAGACTATTCCTTCTGAGCGAAAAATACGCCTACGGAAAAAATATTACGGCTGAAGGGCCCATTATGGAAAGCACACGTATCAAGGACGGGAAAATAATCATCACCTTCCGTCCGGATACCATAGGCGAAGGCCTGGCGCTTAAAAACACCTACGGAGCCACTGCAAGCGATTTAGGCGAATTTGAAATTGCCGCCGCAAATGGCAGCTATGTCTCGGCAAAGGCTTTGATTAACGCCGATAATACAGTTACGGTTTATTCCGACAGTGTCCCAAATCCTGCCTTTGTGCGCTATGCATACAGCGGTGTACCTCAAAACCCCAACCTTTTTAACGCCGAAGGGTTGCCGGCAGCGCCTATAAACACCGACAGCCGTATATTCAGCGCGGCATCCTTTGAAACGCGCGCCTTTGAAACGGACGGGTCAAAGGTTCAGATTGCCGAATTTACAGTTACACCTTTCGTCAATAACATTGACGGTATAATCAGCATAACAGACAGTGCAAACACGGTTTCAAACTGGAATCATTGCGGTGTAACCGTACGCATGGGCACAAGCGGGCATTTTGACTATATTGACGGCGGCTCATTTAAGACCTCACAAATACCATACACTGCACAAAAGACCTATGGTATGAAGATTCTTATGAACTTCATTCAAAATACATATTCTGTAATGGTTTCCGATGGTGAAAAGTGGACGCTTATGTGTGCTGACGCCGCATTTCGCTCAGATGCGTTAACCATGGGGAACGCAGGCCGGCTTCTGGTGCGAGGAGGATATACCGTTGAGGCAGGTCAATTTGCCGTAGACCAATACAGTGTTTCCTCACCACCGCAAAACACAGTCTATACAGCGGAAAGTGGCGCAGATGCATACTTCCTTGCGGTTTCTCCATCGAACAGAGTTTACGCCGCATCGTACAATGAAAATTGTCTTGAAGATGTCGCTTTCCGTAATGCTTCCGCAGGAGTGGCTGTTCTTAGAGTTATAAACACAGGAAGCGCTAAAGCGTTTTTGTGGCAGGACAATCTTGTTCCAATGCAAAATATAGTATGCAATTAATATTTTTTATTGCCAATAGTTCATATTCACATATGATGTGTAAGTGGTCTATACCATTTTTCTTGAGTCGGCAAATTTACCTGTTTTTGTAGCGCCTAATATTGAAGTGGTACTCTCTAAAATAACGCCATTTTTTTCATAACCTCATCGCGGAATTTTCCGGTAGCCTCTGTCCAAAGAGGAAAAGTATTAGAAATTAGGTGTCTATTGTTTGGTAAAACGGAGAAACGGCACAGCCCGAAAGCCATGCCGTTTCACGCAGACAAGCCTATGCTGTTTTATGAGTGCGGTGCGCATGCGCCGCCTTTTTTGTATTTTGTGTACTGCGACTAATTCAGAGGCGCCATCTCAGAAAGCTTGTTCCAGACAAACGCCTTTGCCGCTGCCGCGTCCGGAGCTTGAAGTTCAAAGCTACCCGCCTGCGCCGGTACGCTTGTAAAGGCACAAAGCTCACCTTCTGCGCTATATGCGGCAATCAGCAGCACTGCTTCGCTCTGCGCAAGAGAACCGATATCAAGTGTAACCTTCACTGTGCCGTCTTCAATCACGCAGCTCGTTTTATATCCGAACGGTCTATCGTACACAAGCGTTATTTGAGCATCGCCTTCCACGTAATCGATGGTGACGCTGTCTGAACGCAGCTCGTTAAAGGTATATGTCACACCATCCACTGTGATAGTATCTTCGTACGCGTACGTATATGCTCTTCCGATTTCCATCTGAGCGCCGGTTGTACTTAACTGCCCTCCGATGTCATCAACTATGTTGACGGTAAGCGTGGCGTACTCTGTTACATGCTGCTGTGTCTTATATTCTACATATGGCGCATTCGCCGTATTTTCGGAATAGAATACAACATAGCCTCCGTCGGGATAGGTGGCGCTCGTATCGGGTGTTGTCAAAAGCAAATCTACCTGAGATTTGCCTTTATTCATGTTGAGTGCGCGGGTTATATCAAGCACAGTGTAGCCGTCCTGGCTAATCTGCGCCGTCATGTACGCGTCATACTCGGGGACCGAAACATCTACCACAAAGCCGCGCTCCCAATCGTCCTCAAGGTCTATAACATATGCGTTTATTGTGCTTGCCGTTGTGAGATTGGAATCCGCGCCCGCCATGAGGTACAGTTTCGCATCTTTATAGTCGAGCGTCTCGTCTATCGCGGTCAGCTCTATTGTGAGTACACCGTACATTCCGCCGGAAGATGACCATTCGCGCCCGTCTACCATGATACGGTTAAGATAATCCGCATAAGGCTGCGAGCTGCCGTCTCCACGAAGCGTGTCGCCTTTACTTACATTTGCGCGCTCCACCCGTGACACTTCATATCTTATTTCTATCAGCAAATCATCGGCGACATCCGAATACTCGCTTTGATAATCTAACACATCATAGCGCACTTCTTGATATGTTATGATGCTCGGGACAAGCGCAGCATCAACCACAAAGTCCTCTCCGCGCAGAACCTGCGTTGTGTAGGATGTCCGGATTTCCACGTCCAGCTCGTTCAGATATTGAATGGTGACGTCGATATAGTCCATGAAAATATATGCCGCAACGAATTCCGCCGTCTCTCCGGCAGCGACCGTTACTTCCTGACCGATGTTTACGGAGGTTGCCGCATCATAATAATATGTTACGCCGCCGTCCACAATGGTCTCGGCAGGTGTGTCAACAGATACTGTTCCCGGCGCCACTTTTTCATATACGGACGAGTGTTCCTGCGCGCCGATTGTAGTTACGTACTTCTTCGTCGCATATCCGTCAATCCAGCTTACCGCATGGTTTGACACTGCTGCCTTACCGCTTCCCAACGGACAGCAAACTGAAATCCTGTTTATGAAATCCGCATTGTTGTTAAACGCGCATCCTTCGTCGGGTGTAATGAGCGACGATGCTCCGGTGGCTGTATTTATAATTCTTATGCTGTATGTCTGATTCGTCGTATGGAAGTCGATTTGAACGCGGTACTTCACGCCTGTTTCATAGCTGAATGCCCTGTCTCTGTATATTGTCCCTCCGCTATAGGTGTAAATCACATTTTCGTCAGAACGCATCATGATTGGCTGGTCAAACGGCGTACTGTCCATCGGCGTGGCAGAAGTTGACGAATACATGACTGCAACATCCCCCGCTGTTGTATACTCCAAATCGAACTCCACAACTACGTGCCCCGAATAGCTCGCTTGAAGCATATGATTTGCATCTGCTCCCTGACGCGCCTGCTGCCATACCTCGCTTGAAAATGCGTCACACGAAAGGAGCTCAAGCTCCATTTGCGCAGTCAGCGTCGTTCCCGCGACGGCGCCTGTTAAAATATTCGTGCCCAGAACGGCTTCAGATAGATTCGTCCATTCAACTGCCGTTTCCGCTTCGCTTCCATTTGCGAATACAACTCCTACAGTTTTTGGAAGCGCCAAATCGCTGCCCTCTATCAGCACCCTTGACGCCACCGGTTTTATGGAGCTAATATCGAGCGGCGCATACGTAGCTGTGATGACGTTGTTCGCCGCAGTCTCCGAAAGTGCAGTTATCGTCGCAGCCGTCTCGTCAAAAGCCGCGTCTCTGTAGTAAACTATACCGCCTGCGGAGAAGGAATCGGGCGCGTCGTATACAAAGCTCCCTCCCGCCGCAAGGTTTTCAATCGGTTCTCCATACCCCAACACAGTAAAACCTTCATCAAGAGGCGCCGTTATCGGAGTTCCGCTTGGAAGAACAAAATTCACCGTTACCGAGGTGGATACCGTCGTAACCTCACGAAGCGAGAAATCATCAAACATAAACTCCCCGCTTTTTAAGAGTGAAAAGGCTATGTCCAACTGAGGCTCTGCTATCCCTGTAGTGTCAAAAATCGCCTCGTTTAGCAGCCATTCGCCATCCGTGGTAAATTCACCTGCAATAAGCTGCTGACTTGTCAGCAAAGCGCCCTGCGCGTCTTTGCCGCTTATTGAGGTTCTGAGACTGCTGTAGGGTGAAGCCGTGTGTCCGGTCGTCTTAGTGTTTTTAATGTAGAAAGAATAATAATACTTTTTGCCTTCTTCAAGCGCAACTGACCTTTTGATTGAGCCGGCAAGAGCCGCACGGTGATTTTTAAGCGGGTGCAAGCTGCTGCTCGTTGCCACGCCGCTGCGGTCTTCAGTAAGTTCAAAGTTTTCCTCCAAAAGCATCTCGCCGGTACCGCTCAGCCAGTTGTCAAAGCCACTGTCAAATCCTCCGTTCGATATCAGCTCGGAGGTGTTCGCATAGTTGAGCAGCGTCCCGTTTTTCATTACAACGTCTGCCGCCAAAGCTGTCATCGGCAAAAATGCTGCCAGCAGCAGCGATGCTGTCAAAAGCGCCAAAAATCGTTTCCCTTTCATCTTGTATTCCCCCTTATAAAATTTATATGTAAATCAATTAGCCTCATCAATTATTTTCTGAAGCAAAGTGAAAAACATACTTGCATGGTGTGCGTCTTGTGCGCAGTGGTTCAGCTTCGCCGCACATGGAATCAGCATTTCCCCGTCATCCGCCTCATAATATTTTCCCCATGTTATGTTCGGCGTGAAATCTTCCGCGTTGCCATGACACGCCGCCGTAAACGCCGTAAACGCAATTTGCGGCGAGCATGATATGAATACCTTGCACTCGCAGCAGGAATCACCCGTCGATCCATAAAGGCCGTGTGAAGCCTTGCCCGCGGCGGAGGCGCCTTTTGCAAATTCTGCCATATCATCGCACATCGGGTACGTTACGAACTTAATTTTGTGGGTTTCCTTGTCCATGTCCACAAAAAACGGCCGAGCCTCGTCGTAATAAACTATATCACCGCCGTGTACGCGGCATAAAAATTCGTCCATAGAGTTGACGGTCTTCATGGTAGCATATATAAGGGCTCCGTAAAACGGGATTTCCTTCGCCTTGGTACGACGCAGCAGGTTTGTTACGTTAAGGCGCACGGTAACATCAAAAAACGGATTTGGAAAGGCAATGAAATGCTCGTATTCTTCCCGCCGTTCCCACTTTTCAATCGGAACAGTTCTCATCCTCCCGCCTCCTCGGAGTATATTTTGCGGTTCTCTATCCTGATAAGAATATCGCAAACATCCGCGGCGGCGCGTTTATGCGATATGATGATACACGTCTTTGTTCTAAGCGCACGAAGCGCGCAGAGCAAATTCTTTTCGGTCTGCTCGTCGAGAGCGCTCGTTGCTTCGTCCAAGAGCAAAATCGGTGACTTGCGCAGCAGCGCGCGGGCAACTGCGAGCCGCTGTATCTGCCCCTCGGAAAGACCAAGACCCTTTTCGCCAAGCACCGTATCCAAGGCGTCCGGCAGCGCTTCTACCATATCCTTCATCTGAGCGACTGCCAGCGCATTCCAGATTTCTTCGTCATCGGCTTCTTGCTCGGCAAAACGAACATTATCGCGTATAGTACCTGAAAGAATCATGTTTCCCTGAGGCACATATCCGAACAGCGCTCTTGTTGCGGCGCTTATCGGCACCGATGCGGAAGCTCCTTTTATGTATACCTCTCCCTCTTGCGGGCGAAGCAGACCCAAAAGCATGCGCACGAGCGTACTCTTTCCTATGCCGGACACGCCTCCGATAACAGCGAATTCGCCCTTTTTCAGGCGCAGCGATGCGTCCTTAAATATTTCATCATCATCATATGCAAATGTGATGTGTTCAAAGCATATTTCTTCCATGTCGTCATAGACGGCGTCCGGATTGTCTACCGTGCCAATATACTCATCGCACGGTAGATTCTCTATTTCTGCAATGCGCTCCGCGCTCGCAATCGCATTATGATAGTGTACTATCAACGAGCCCATTCCCTTAAACGGCGTCTGTACCTGACCTACAAGCTGAAGCATCGCCGTAAAGGTACCGACTGTTATAGGATTATCCGCCCCCAGGCGGTAAGCGCCCCACGCCAGGGCCGCATAGTAGCCGCCGGTAAAAAGTATCATTACGCTAATATTTGCCATAATGCTTATGAAATTACGTTTCACTTTAAGCTTCAGGTTTTCGTTTTGCAGCTCATGTGAGCGCGCCACAGAGTCATCCTCCGAGCCAAACGCTTTTATAACAAGCAGGTTCTGGATTGATTCCAGCATGAACGAGTGAGTCCTACCCTCTGCCTCTTGGCATTTCTTATGAAACATTTTCATTTTTTTTGAATAGAGCCGGCTCACCACGAGGAGCATAGGGGAAACAACTACAAGTATCATCGCAAACGTGGAATCAATCGCAAAAAGCGCTATTGCAGCGCTCACAACACGAGTTACAAGCATTACAAAATTAGGGATTATGTTCATCACCGCAGAAGTGACCACGTTTACATCACTTCGTATTCGCGTCATAAGCTCACCTGAATGGTATGCCGACGCACTACGGTAATCTTTGCCGAGAATAGACTTAAAGAGCCTCTCTTTAAGTCCGATTTCAAGCCGCCCGCTCACCCTAACGGACATTGTACTGTAGGCGACCCAGAGCACAAGCTCTATTGCAATCATTCCGACAAGCTCCATTGTCCTGCCGAAAAAAAGGTGGCGCAGCGAGGCATCCGTAGCCGCATCAACAACACGTTTTGAGACCAACGCAAAGGCGACCGAGCAGAGCGCGGAAAGCGCTCCCACGATTACAAGAAACGTCAGCGACGGGATTATAAACTTGCAGTGTGCGTATATCCATTTAAGTCCATTTTTAGCGTTGGTCTTTGTGTTGTCCATGCAAAATTCTCCGTATTTTATCTCCCTTTTTGAGCAGCTCCACCCGATAGGGTATTACTTTTGCCCAAAGAAAAGCATATATTTTTTGAAGTGCGCTCTGCGCGCTTATATACCTGCCTTTGCGATAAAAACCCTTTGCCTTGGCGATTACGGCTGCCCGCTGCACCGGATACTCGATAATGGTCTGATTATCCCCTGCGGTCATGTACGCACCGCATTTCTCTCCTAAAATGCGGTGGAGCACGTACTTCCCATTGGCACGGCGGTAAAAGACTACGTCGTACTTTTTGACATGCTCTGCCTTTTCCAGCACTACGCTGTCACGCCCGCTCAGGAGCAGCGGGAACATGCTTATCCCCACTACGGTGAGCGTCGCCTCTCCGCCGTTTTTGATAGTTTCCTCAATAATCGGAGCCATTTCCGTCATATCCATGTGTATTATGCCATCACTCATCTTCGCACAAGAGATTTGCCCTGCGGACGCTGTCCAAAAATTCGTCCGCGTCTTTCTCGGCCACCTCGCGCTCCACGCTGTATTCAGCGCAGAGCGCATCGACAAGTTCATCCCGTCGCACACCTTCTGCAAGTTTTTCAAATAAAAACGCGCCGCTCTCGTTCAGAGTCATCATGGAATTAAAATTCACTCTTGACTCTCCCGTTGCAATAACCATATAGTTATCCGCCACACGGCGCACGGAAAATCCTTTTTTTATTTTCATATCATCTCTCCTTTAGCTTACATCTATCATATCTATATACAGCTTCCCGTTTTTCGCGATAAACTCCTTACGCCCTTCAAGATTATCCCCCAAAAGCGTTTCAAACATCTCCTCCGTCGCTTTTGCATCCTCCGGCATTACCTTAATCAAGCGGCGCGTCTCCGGACTCATAGTGGTAAGACGCATCATCTCAGGCTGGTTTTCGCCAAGACCCTTGCTGCGCTGGATATGCACCTTAACATCGCCCAAACTTTCCACTATTTCGCTTTTCTCGCGCTCGCTGTACGCGAAGTACGATTTGCCCTTCGCCGTTATCTCAAACAGAGGCGATTCGACTATATATACCTTACCCGCTTCTATCAGTGACGGAGTCAGCGCATAAAACATCGCCAATATCAGGGTGCGTATCTGAAAACCGTCCACATCGGCGTCTGTGCAAATAATAATCTTTCCCCACCTAAGCGCATTCATATCAAACGACTGAAAATCTTTTTGCGCCTTGTTCTTTACTTCCACACCGCAACCAAGCACCTTCAGCAGGTCCACAATCACTTCGCTCTTGAAAATCTTGTCATAATCTGCCTTGAGGCAGTTTAGTATTTTCCCACGGACAGGCATTATCGCCTGAAACGCCGCGTCACGCCCCTGCGTACACGAGCCGAGCGCGCTTATTCCCTCAACTATGAAAAGCTCTCTTTCTTCAACCTTCTTGGAGCGGCAATCCACAAAATTAGTAACACGGTTTGTCATATCCAGCGCGCCCATAAGCTTTTTCTTAATGTTCGAGCGTGTTTTCTCCGCGCTCTCGCGGCTGCGCTTGTTGAGCAGCACCTGGTCGCAAATCCTGTCCGCCTCCGGCTTGTTCTCAATAAAATAAATCTCAAGGTTGTGGCGTAAAAAGTCTGTCATCGCCTCGGCGATAAACTTATTCGTTATACTCTTTTTTGTCTGGTTCTCATAACTGACAACCGTTGAAAAACAGTTCGTGACTAAAATCAAGCTGTCAGCCACGTCAACAAACGAAATTTTGGCCTCGTTCTTAGTGTACTTTCCGCTCTGTTTTATATACGCGTCTATCGCGGCGACAAACGCGCTTTTAGCCGCCTTGTCCGGCGCGCCTCCGTGTTCAAGGAAGCTTGAATTGTGATAATACTCAATTAAGGTGACCTCGTTTGAAAACGCCCACGCCGCGCTCAGTTTAACCTTATATTCTGGTTGGTCCGCTCTGTCGCGCCCTTTGCGCTCACCCTCGCAATAGTAAGCGTCCGAGATTTTCTTGTCGGGGCAAATTTCATTGATATAGTCAACAATACCGTTTTGATAGCAGTATTCAAATTTTTCGCCCTTGTAATCAAGCTTGAAAAGAATGCCGGAATTTACAACCGCCTGCCTCTTGAGCATCTGCTGAAAATACTCGAGAGGTATATCAATGTCCGTAAATACCTCCGTATCCGGACGCCACTTTATTTTGGAAGACGGACGGCAGTTTTTCTCTTCCTTAAATAAACCTCCAACGTTTTCGCCCTTTTCAAAATACAGCTTGTGCTCACAGCCTTCGCGGCAAACAGTCACTTCCATATATTCCGAACTGTACTGCGTGGCGCAAAGTCCCAATCCGTTAAGACCCAAAGAATACAGATAGCTCGAATCCTCGCCCTTTTCATATTTACCGCCCGCGTAAAGCTCACAGAAGATGAGGTCCCAGTTGTATCTGCCTTCCTTTTCGTTCCAGCCGAGCGGAATGCCTCGCCCATGGTCACGCACTTCAATCGAAAGGTCGGGAAAGTATGTCACCTCGATGGTTGTCCCATAACCCTCTTTCGCCTCGTCAATAGCGTTGGAGACTATCTCAAATACAGAATGCTCGCAGCCCTCTATCCCGTCAGAGCCAAAGATAACGCCCGGGCGCTTGCGTACCCTGTCGGGACCTTTAAGCGCGACAATGTTTTGGTCGCCATATTCCTTTTTTGCCAAAAACCTTCACCGTCCCATTATATTATAACCCGCTGTCCGAAAGCATTTCCTCGGTCTCGGTCGGCTCGACTATCAGTATCGGCGCACCCTCTGTCGCCATTTGCGCCGCAAGTTCCTTGTTCGTGCCAACCCGCACAACTTCAGTTGTCGCCTTATAGGTGCTCTTGCCCAGGTATTCGCGGTTCAGTTCAACGCCGTTTTTGTAAACTATTCTGTAGGCCTCGGCGATAATTCCGTTTGCGCCCGATGTCTCTGTAACTCGAACGCCTTCCGCTAAAGTATCGTCTAAGACCTCTTTCACCGCCGGCGCTGTCGTACCTATCGTATTTGAAGTCACTTCAATCGTAATTTCAGGGTCGGTTTTTGTGCCAACCATCGTAATCGTGAGCTTTTTGGATTCGTTTGCGGTCTGAATCTTTACCGGAAAACTGGTGTTATTCTTAAACTTAAAATCTATATTTCCCCAATCTACCGTAGCGTCAAGCCCCGCCTTAACATATGCCACCGGCAGCTGGTGGTTTCGTCTGCTTGTTATCTCCAGATTCGCATACAGCGCGGCAACATAAAGAGTGGAAGACACTTGGCATATTCCGCCGCCCACCTCGTCTATAACCTGCCCGTTAGCATATGCGTGAGCTACAGTGTAGCCGCGCGCTGTTGTGCGCTGGCCGACAGTATCATTAAATGAAAACTCCTCTCCGGGCATAAGTATTTTACCGTTCATCGCCTCCGAAGCCTTTACTATGTTGTTTGAGCGATTTGCCGAACTGGTTTTATACTGCGTTGAGAACGTAGAAAGAGTAGACGAAAAAAGCAGTTCCTCCAATTTTTCCTTTGTATACTCCGGCACTGAGATTTCAGCCGGAATTGAAAAAGTTGCGCCCTCTTGCAGATTGCTCGCTATAATTCGCGCCGCTTCGTCAACATCAAATTCAACGCCGTCGCTGCCCTCTGTCACAGTTACAACACCGTCCTCCAGCACGTACTGCGCGTCCTTAAAATCGCCGGCGTATTCATCATATAGCAGCTGTGCGTCAAACTTGTCCGGCTCGCTCTTTTTACGCAAAATCTCAATAGCGTCTTCACTGCCGCCGAAATATGCGCAAAGCTTCTGCGCCGCCTCGTCGCGGTCGATAAGAAAACCGCTCGTTCCGTTTGTGAGCACAAGCTCATTATCGCCATAACTCACTTCGGGCTGACGCACCTGCGTTTCATATGTTTCCAAAATCTCCGAAAGCTTCTGCTCGTCAATAGAAACATGCATAAGCAGATTCTCGCCAAAAACTGCAGTCTTTATCTTGGTGAAAAAATTCACGAAAGCATTGCTGTCCTTTCCTATCATACGTGCGCTTTCCGCGGTTTCATCATATCGGCACACGGCGTCCACATCTTCGGCAGATATGTATACAGCTTTGCTGTCAATTATGACCTTCGCCGGCGCCTGGGTCGGTTCAAGCGAAGAAATCGCGGCTTTAACCTGCTCCGGCGACATGTTCCCCACGTCTATACCGGCCACGCGCACTCCGCCGTATGTCATGGTGCTCTCACTGTCGCATCCTGCGAAGATGGCAATCAACAGCAAAAGCAACGCCGCCAGCGCCCAATTTTTGAATCTCATTCTATCAGCCTCGTTCATGTTTCATATTTACCTTTGGTATTATATCAAATTTTTTCGCGCAAGTAAATAACTTTTTGCATTTATTTGTACAAGAATTGCAAGAAAAATTGGAATGAAATATTTTTCGCTCCCATCGAACAAAATATAAAGCGTCATCATCGCCGCACAAATCAGGAGCTCAGCGCCTCCGCGGAAGCTTGCCGCAAGAAGTGCGGCGGCAAAAAGTATCCAGAGCAGACCTACCGCCGGTTCAAAAAAGACATACAAGATATCCGATATGAGCGCCGCTGCCGGAGCAAAAAGCCATAGAAGAGCGCAAGAGCGCGTCAGTACAAGGCTCATGGCCGCAAAAATCAGCGCCTCCGCGCCCACTCCGAGCAAAGATGACACCGCAACAGCTATAAGTAAATATATATAATCACGCATTAAAATCACCCTGTAATAATATCCGCAAGTAGTTCTTGAAAAATACACAAAAACACGATATAATTATTAGCGAGGTGGCATTCATGTACGAAAACAAAGAAAAAATTGAGCGCGCCGTTCTTGCCGGCGTCCACACCGGAGCGCAAGATATTCTTGCCGACACTAACGATGAGACCATACAGGAGCTTGAACTGCTTGCCAAAACTGCCGGCGCACAGGTATGCGCAGTTATGGTTCAGAACCGCCCGCGTCCGGATGCGGGAACATATTTTGGAGAAGGCAAGCTGGAGGAACTGAAAAACGCCTGTGTTGCCGAGAACGCAACGCTTATCATTGTAGACGATGAGCTGTCAGGCTCACAGCTTCGCAACATTGAAAACGCGACTGATGTACGCGTCATAGACCGCAGCGCGCTCATTCTTGATATATTCGCGCAGCGAGCGCTCTCGCGCGAAGGCAAGCTGCAGGTAGAGCTTGCTCAGCTCAGATACCGCCTTCCCCGCCTCAGCGGAAGCGGCACAGCCCTCTCACGGCTTGGCGGCGGAATAGGGACCAGGGGGCCCGGAGAAACCAAGCTCGAAAGCGACAGGCGGCATATCCATCGCCGCATCGGCGCATTGGAGGCTGAATTACGAGACGTGGAACGCCATCGCGCGCTGCTCCGTGAGAGACGGAAAAAATCCAACACAACCGTAGCGGCGCTCGTGGGATACACGAACGCCGGCAAAAGCACGCTTATGAACGCCTTAACAAATGCCGGCGTGTACGTGGAAAACAAGCTTTTTGCTACCCTGGATACAACATCGCGCAGCTTACGCCTTCCGAGCGGAAAAAACATAATGCTTATTGATACCGTCGGTTTTATCCGCAAACTGCCTCACCATCTTATAAAGGCGTTTAAGAGCACACTTGAAGAAGCGGTAAACGCAGATATTCTTTTACATGTTATAGATTCCTCTTCCGACACGGCGGCGGAACAAATCGCAGTAACGGACGCACTGCTCGAAGAGCTCGGCTGCTCGTCCAAACCGACTATCGCCGTTTTCAATAAGTGCGACAAGGTAGGGGACGTTCCTCGTGCGCCCGGGAATTACGGGAGTTTTGTCAGTGTGAGCGCTAAGAACAAATTCAATATCGACACTCTCCTTAGCGCTATCGAGGAATGTCTGTGAGCGGCTATAAGACGGTGCTGCACGAGGCCAGCGCCGAAATAATCGAAAAACGGTCTCGCTTTATCGGCTACTGCAAAAATACGGCAGCCGAAGCGGATGCCATTGACTTCATAAACACTATCCGCGCAAAGCATCGTGATGCCTCACATAACGTATACGCCTATTGCGTACGTGAAAACAACATGAGCCGATACAGTGACGACGGAGAGCCTCAGGGTACGGCGGGACTGCCGGTTTTGGACGTGATACGCAAAGAAAATCTTACCGACATATGCATCGTGGTAACGCGCTATTTCGGCGGAGTGCTGCTCGGGACGGGCGGGCTTGTCCGAGCTTATTCAAAAAGCGCAAAACTCGGGGTGGACGCCGCCGTCCGCGTAGAGATGACAAAGCGAGCCATTGTAACCGTGAGAACCGATTATCGGACTCATCAGAAGCTTGAATATGCGCTTCGAGAGAGAGGTTTTGACGTGAGAGATACCGCATTTGCCGAGAGCGTGGTAATTACCATAGCGCCCCGCGAGGAAGAGCTTGACGCGCTTTGCGCGCTTGTAACAGACAGTACGCAGGGCAGCTCGCGTCCCGAAAAAATAGGGGAAGAATTTGTTCCGCAAAGGATTGAAAGCTGATGTTTACAACTGATTTTACCGTGAGATACAATGAAATAGGTCCCGACCGGCTTGCGACAGCAGCCACGATTTTAACATATCTTCAAGATACTGCGATAGAACACTCCGAAGCAATCGGATTTGGACTCGACCGCCTTATCGAACTGCATAAGGCGTGGATTCTCCTGTGGTGGCGCGTACGAGTGCTGCGCTATCCGCACTACGGCGAAAAAGTTTATTCCACCACATGGCCGAGCAAATTCGTTGGCGTCACGGGAAAAAGGGAGTTCACCATTCGCGACATTAAAGGCAGTCCCATCGTCCGCGCCGACTCCATGTGGGCCATGTATAACACCGCAAAGGCACGCCTTTGCGCAGTGGGCAAAGAAATTGCAGCAGCTTACCGTGCCGAAAA
This sequence comes from Clostridia bacterium, assembly GCA_030527235.1. Lineage (GTDB taxonomy): Bacteria > Bacillota > Clostridia > UMGS1883 > UMGS1883 > JAUNBL01. The sequence continues at coordinate 105,739 of JAUNBL010000002.1, forward strand.
CGTGCGCGTGTTTGACACTGAATATGAAGAAATTACCCTTCCGCGTGATTTGGAGAAGCGTGATTCGTTCCATGTAAGAAAGCATGATATAGACACAAATTCTCACGTCAACAATGTGCGCTATCTCGACTATGCCATAGAGCAGTACGGCGAATTTGAGCAGCCAAGCGAGTTTACGGTACGTTATAAGAAGATGGCGCGTCCCGACGATTTGATATTTCCTTTTGTGCTAAAACAAGACAACGTATTCTTTTGCCGCCTTGCAGCCGTTGACGGAGCAGATTTTGCAGTCATCGCACTTAACTTTGATAAAATGTATGTGATACAATGATATGACCCAAAAAGAATAGAAGCTGAACGTCCAA
>JAUNBL010000057.1 GCA_030527235.1 Clostridia bacterium
CTTTATCGCAAACGCTCAAACTTTTTTTGGGTCACATCATTGACAACCGCAGACACAGAAAAAAAGTATTTTTGAAAAAATGTATTGACAAAGTTAAATGGGACTGTTATAATGCCTTTGAATGTGAAAAAAAGTAGAAGTTAACCGCTTCTCACCCCGAGCGCTTAGCGACAGGGTCTGATATTTTGAATATCTGCAGGGAATCTATGGTATTTTGAGTATCTTTGTATGCAGCGGTGAAAGTCTACTTTCACCGTTAATTTTTTGGAGGTGTGCGATATTAAGGATTTGTCAATCAACGAGGAAATCCGTGCAAAAGAGGTAAGACTTCTTGGGGAAGACGGCTCTCAGATGGGCGTTATGGAGCTTTCAAAGGCTCTTGAAATGGCTGCGCAGAAAAATCTCGACCTGGTTGAGATTGCGCCTCAAGCAAATCCGCCGGCGTGCAAGATTATGGACTATGGCAAATACCGTTTTGAAGCGATTAAGCGCGAAAAGGAAAATCGCAAAAATCAAAAGGTTATCACGATAAAAGAGGTTAGACTGTCGCCTTCTATAGACGAGCATGACTTTATGACGAAACTGAATCACGCGATTAAATTTCTCAAAGCGGGTGACAAGGTTAAAGTTACGGTGCGCTTTCGCGGAAGAGAGGTAAGTCACGCTAAAAACGGTGAGGTGGTGCTTGACAGGTTCGCTTCGCTTGTAAGCGAAGTGGGTACAGTCGAGAAAAGGCCTAAGCTTGAAGGCAGATACATGTCTATGTTTGTAGTTCCCAAATAATTTTGTTCCAATTTTTTCTCCCGTCAGGGAGAAGGTTATATGGATAAATGTATTTTTAGAGAGGAGAGTTTCATCATGCCTAAAATAAAGACGCACAGAGCGTCGGCAAAACGCTTTGGTCTTACGAAATCCGGCAAGGTAAAAAGGTTCCGCGCCTTTAAGAGCCATATTCTCAATAAAAAGAGTACGAAGAGAAAAAGAAGATTGCGTAAAGGCACATATGCTTCGGAAGCAAACGCAAAGATAATCAAAAAGCTTATTCCCTATAAGTAATTTTTAGTTAGGAGGACATTTCCATGGCTCGTGTTAAAGGTGCTTTGAACACCAGAAAACATCACAAAAAAGTATTGAAGCTTGCAAAGGGTTACAGAGGCTCTAAGTCTAAGCTTTATAGAGTTGCAAACCAGGCTGTCATGAAGTCGCTTTCTTACGCATATGTAGGCAGAAAGCTCAAGAAGAGAGATTTCAGGCAGATGTGGATTGCAAGAATAAGTGCGGCAGCGCAGTTGAACGGAATCAACTATTCCCGATTTATGAACGGATTGAAGAAGGCGAATATCGACATAAACCGTAAAATGCTTTCAGAACTTGCTATCAACGACCCTTCCGCTTTTGCGCAGCTTGTAGAAACAGCAAAATCGAATTTGTAAGCAAATGAAGCCGTCCCGCTTAAATATCGGGCGGCTTTTGTAGTGAAGTATATGAATATTATAACCAATGCCAAAAACAAAATAATAAGAAAAGCGATATCATTGTACACACCGCGCGGGCGAAGGGAGCACTCATTATTTCCCGTAGAAGGTGTGCGTGCGGTGACCGATGCTTTAGCGCGCGGTGCGCGGTGCGATTTCCTGCTTGTGGCGCAAAGCGCAGAGTTTGAAGCTTTGAAATCGGAGGTTGCGTATGTCGTTTCAGACGAGGTCTTTCGCAGCTTAAGCGATACGATAAACCCGCAGGGCGTTTTCGGCGCATTTGAGATTCCGAAAACACAGGTGGACGAAACGCGCGGCGCTGTTGTGCTGTGTGATAACGTGCGGGACCCCGGAAATGTGGGGACCATTATACGCACTGCGGATGCGGTGGGCTGCGGAGGTGTGATTTTCTCAAAAGGCTGTGCGGATGTGTTCGGGCCGAAAGCGGTGCGCTCATCGATGAGTGGAATCCTTTCTGTGCCGATTAAAACGGACGCAGACCTGGCAGAGGAGGCAGAAAACCTGAAAAAGCGCGGCATCACAGTCGTTGCGACCATGCTTTCCGCAAATTCGGTTTCCCTTTATGAATCTCAGCTGCAAAAAAACTGCGCGTTCATAATTGGCAGCGAAGCTGAGGGAGTGTCTGAAAAACTGGCGGCGAAGGCGGATATGTGTGTAAGAATTCCTATGCGCAGTCATGCAGAGAGCCTCAATGCCGCAGTGGCATGTGCGGTTGTTTTGTACGAGCATTTAAGGAGGAATCTTGTGTGACGGACAAACTGCTGTGGGCGATAGAAGCCCAGAAGGAACGCGTTACGGCAAGACGCCTTGCGGCACTGCGCGCAAAATGGAGCGAGCTTGATAAGAGCCGTATCGATACAAAGACCACAAGGGCTGTCGAAATCGCAATGGATTTTGAAAACGCGCGCGTTCTCGGATATGATATTATTACATATAATGAATCCGTATATCCGGATTCACTGAGAAGTCTTTCGCAGCCGCCGGCGCTCTTATACGTGCGCGGCGATTCAAAAGCGCTCAGGAGCCCAATGTGCGTCACCGTGGTTGGAAGCCGTGATGCGAGCGGGTACGGAGAGAGTGTGGCAACGGAATTTGCCCGTGAAATGGCAGATTGCGGCATCTGTATTGTTTCGGGAGGAGCGGTTGGAATAGACGCGTCGGCACACCGTGGTGCGCTTATGGCAGGAGGATTGACAGTTGCGGTGGCGGGATGCGGGCTTGATGTTGACTATCCTACGCAAAACCGCGAACTGTTTTGCCGTATTGAACGCAGCGGGGCAATTATATCCGAATTCGCGCCGGGAACAAGACCTTCAAAGCAGATATTTCCGTTTCGCAATCGAATTATGGCGGCGCTTTCGTCCGCCGTGGTAGTTGTTGAAGCAGGCTATAAAAGCGGCGCACTCATAACGGCGATGCAGGCGTCGGAGATGGGCAAAAACGTGTACGCTGTTCCGGGTCCGATAACCTCAAGCCGTTCGAGCGGTACTAACGCGCTGATTCGCGATGGCGTCACAATGGCGTTGAGTCCCCAGGACATAATAGATGACATTTTACAAAGCGGCGGAGGCGGCATATGCGCTGCGGAGCTGTTGGAAGAGTCGCCTGCTCCGCTGCCGAAAGAGGCGGAGAATCCTGTAATTGAGGCGCGGGAGAGCAGACAATGCACAGAACTTGAAAATCTGATTTTGGACGCAATTCGAGAAGGGCATAATACAGTGGAGGAAATCGAACGCTGCTGCGGCGAAAGTACGAATAGACTGACGGCGGTGCTGGGTATGCTTGAAATGCGCGGCATAATAAGACTTGCGTTTGGAAATAAATATTTAATACAATAAGGGGGAGCATAATGGCTAACAATCTGGTAATAGTGGAATCGCCCTCAAAGGCAAAAAGCATAGGGAAATATTTAGGAAAGAACTATACTGTCGTGGCATCTATGGGACATATCCGTGATTTGCCCAAAAGCAAAATAGGCGTAGACATTGAACATGATTTCAAACCGGAATATATAACGATACGCGGCAAAGGCGATATCGTGTCAGCACTTAAAAAGGCGGCGAAAAAGGCAAAGAAGGTTTTTCTTGCAACTGACCCTGACCGAGAAGGTGAAGCAATAAGCTGGCATTTGGCGTATTTGCTGAATATTGACGAAAATGCGAAATGCCGTATTTCCTTTAACGAGGTTACCAAAAGCGCCGTAGTGGCCTCCATCAAAGAGGCGCGCGCCATAGATAAATCCCTTGTGGACGCACAGCAGGCGCGCAGAGTGCTTGACAGGATAGTGGGATATAAGATAAGTCCACTGCTTTGGAGCAATGTACGCAGCGGGCTTTCCGCCGGCAGGGTGCAGTCTGTTGCAACTCGCCTTGTTGTTGACCGCGAAGCGGAGATAGAGGCCTTTGTGCCGGAGGAATACTGGATTATAACGGCTCATCTGACCGACCAAAACGGGAAGAACCCTTTTGAGGCGAGATTTTACGGCATGGATGGCAAAAAACAAGACATAAGGGGCTCAGAAGCAGCCAAAGAGGTGCTAAAGCGAATAGAAGGCGCACAATACACGGTTCAAAGAGTAACCTATGGCGAACGCGTGAAAAATCCCGCTCCTCCCTTTACAACAAGCACGCTTCAGCAAGAAGCGAGCCGAAAGATGGGTTTTACGGCAAAACGGACTATGTCAACGGCACAAAGCCTGTACGAAGGCGTTTCGGTACCGGGAAAAGGTGTGACGGGCCTTATTACGTATATGAGGACGGATTCGCTTCGCGTTGCAGCGGAAGCACAGCAGGCGGCCGTGGAACTTATCGGAGCGCGTTACGGCAAGGAGTACCTTCCGCGAAATCCAAGAGTATATAAGACGAGCAAAGCCGCACAGGATGCACATGAGGCGATTAGACCCACAGAGGTCGAAATCCTGCCTGAGGATATCAGAAGCAGCGTGAGTACCGATGAATACCGCTTATATAAACTCATATGGGAGAGATTTGTTTCAAGCCAGATGGCGAGCGCAGTATACGATACCTTGAGCGCTGATATAAATGCAAACGGTGTGACGTTCAGAGCCACAGAATCTGCGGTGAGGTTTGCAGGATACCGCGCGGTGTATATAGAGGGCAGCGACGAGAATGAGCGCAAGGATGTAAAAAAGCTTGTGAAGCTTGAAGAAAAGATGCCGCTCAAACTTGTGAAGCTTACAGACGAGCAAAAGTTTACCGAAGCGCCTCCCAGATACACGGAAGCGTCACTGATAAAGGCGATGGAAGAGAATGGTATAGGACGTCCGAGTACGTACGCGCCTACTATAAGCACTATTTTGGGCCGAGACTATGTTTCGCGCGAAAAAAAGATGCTGTATCCGACTGAGCTTGGAAAAGTTGTAACTGACTTGATGAAAGCGCACTTTCCCGATATTGTGGACATTAATTTCACGGCGAATATGGAGCAGCAGCTTGATGATATAGAGAACGGTTCCGAAGATTATCTGGAACTTATGCGTACCTTCTACGCTCCCTTTAAGGCGACACTTGACATTGCGGAGAAAGAGATAGGCAAGGTTGAGATAAAGGATGAGGAGAGCGACGAGATTTGCGAGAAATGCGGAAAACGCATGGTCGTGAAAATGGGAAGGTACGGTAAATTCCTCGCCTGTCCCGGATATCCCGAATGCAGCAACGCAAAGCCTTTATTTGTGGACACGGGCGTACCATGTCCTAAATGCGGCGCGAGAATAGTTGCAAAAAAGAGCAAACGCGGCAAAAAGTATTTCGGATGCGAGAAAGCGCCCGCGTGCGATTTTGTGCTTTGGGATGAGCCCAACAAGGAGCCTTGTGAAAAATGCGGCGCGGTAACAGTAACAAAGTACGGTAAATACGGGCGCAAAGTTATTTGTACGAATGAGGAATGCGAAGCAAACAAGAAACAGCCCGAAAAATGAAATCAGGCAATAACGCCAAAGAAAGGAAGTTTTCGCCGTTGGCGAAAGCCACAGTCAGAAGATGAAGGTAAAGGTTATCGGTGCGGGACTTGCAGGCTGTGAGGCGGCATGGCAGCTTGCGATGCGCGGCGTTGACGTGGTTTTGTCGGACATGAAGCCTTCTGTGATGTCTCCGGCACACCACAGCGGCGATTTTTGCGAGCTGGTTTGCTCAAACTCGCTAAAGTCAAACGCTGTTGACAATGCGTGCGGGCTTTTGAAAGAGGAGATGCGTCTGCTTTCGTCGCTTGTTATTTCCTGCGCGGACGCAGTGCGAGTACCCGCCGGAGGCGCGCTTGCTGTGGACAGAGATGCATTTGCGTCGCTCGTCACAGAAAAAATACGCAGCTGCAGAAATATTGAGATAGAAGAGAAAGTGACGGACAAGATTGATGCGGACGTGTATACAATAGTCGCCACAGGTCCACTTACTCATGAGGCGCTCTTGGGCGAAATATCGCGCCTTAGCGGAGAGCGGATGTTTTTTTGCGATGCCGCTGCACCGATAGTATCGAGAGAAAGCGTAGATTTTAACAATGCGTATATGAGCGCCCGCTACGGAAAGGGCGGCGCAGACTATATTAACTGTCCGATGACAAAGGACGAATACGAGGCGTTCTACGAGGCGCTTATTAGCGCTCAGACTGCGCCGCTGCATGACTCGGACAGCAGTGCACTGCGCGCAGCTTATTTTGAGGGCTGTATGCCGATAGAGGCGATGGCGCGGAGAGGCAAAGATACTATACGGTACGGTCCGTTGAAACCCAAGGGTCTGCCGGACCCCAAAACGGGGCGCGAGCCGTATGCCGTGGTGCAGCTGCGGCAAGATAACGAAGCTGCGACAATGTATAATCTTGTCGGATTCCAGACGAATCTTAAATTCGGGGAGCAAAGAAGAGTCTTTTCCATGATACCTGCGCTCAGAACCGCAGAATTCCTGCGATACGGCGTTATGCACAAAAACACATACATCAATTCGCCCGCTTTGCTCGATTGCCGATACGCGCTCAAGTCGAACGACCACATCTATTTTGCCGGTCAGATAACCGGAGTTGAAGGATATGTTGAATCGGCTGCGTCCGGCTTGTGCGCGGGACTTAACATAGGCGCGCGGGAAGCTACAGTGTTCCCGGATACAACCTGCATAGGCGCGCTGGCAAAATATATAAGCTCTCCGCCGCCGCACGGAAATTTTCAGCCTATGAATGCAAATTTTGGAATAATTGCTCCGCTTGAGATGCGAGTGAGAAACAAGCGCGAGAGATATGCATCTATTGCAAAAAGGGCGCTGGAGCATATCAAAGAATACAAAGCATACAAAGAATGCAAAAAAATTTAGCACCGCTGCCTTTGCGGTGCTGATTCGTTATTGCCGGTATTTATTTAGCCGGCCTCGGTGGTAACAAGGATAATGTCATCGCCTATTTTGGCGATATTCCCCCACGGAATAACATAGTCGCTTTCGTTTCCGAACAGTCCGAAAAAGCGGCGCTGTCCCGGGACGACAATCGCCTCTATTACACCGCGTTCAAGGTTTACTTCAACATCTGAGATAAAACCCAGCCGCTTGCCGTCTGTAACATTTATAACTTCTTTTTGCCGAAAATCAGATGTTCTGTACATAAAAAATCACCGCTTAATATTAAATATGAAAAAATGTATGTGATACAATGATGTGACCCAAAAAGGATAGAAGCTGAACGTCC
>JAUNBL010000017.1:0-8421 GCA_030527235.1 Clostridia bacterium
CTTTATCGCAAACGCTCAAACTCTTTTTTGGGTCACATCATTGACAACCGCAGAATCTTTGGCATTAATTTATCAGAACTTTTCTTGACAATCCTTTAAGTGTGTGCTATATTAAACTCAACAAGATTAACAAAAATATACAGTACGCTTGTTTGCAAAAAACTTTACATTTAATCTGTTCGAAAAATCTGCCGCCCCTTTCTATATGGCGGCGAATTCTAACGTGTTAAGGGGAGCGAAAACATGAAGACTGAAGGGATGAAAAGAATATTTGTGTTTGTGGCAATTATCCTTGTGGCGGTTGCAGTTTTTGCTTTTCTGTCATTTTATATTGCGACGAGAAATAAAGCCTTTGACCGTTTGGAGGCTGCAATAGAGGGGAATACAGAAGACAGCGCGCGTATGCTTGAGGGCGGAATCTCCGAAAAGGAAAACATGCTGGCACGCATGGCCTCCCTTCTTGCGGAAAGCGGCAATATATTCACCGAGGAAAATTTTCGCAGCCTGGACGAGAACGCGGAACAGTATGGTTTTTCAAACATTTTGATGAGCGGGTCAGGAGGTATCACATTTGGCGAAGGCGTTGAAAATGCGCTTCAAGCCGAAGTTTTTGCTCAGGTCATGGCCGGTGAAAGTGTGATTACGGATTTAACCGGAAATCCTGACGGCAATTTTATTTCCATAAACGTTCCGATTGCCGGAAATGGAGAGGTGTTCGGAGTTTTAAGCGCATCTGTGACCGCTGAGAGCTTAATAGAAGAGTATTGCGGAAGACTGCTTTATCAAGATGAGAAAAAAATCCTTGTTGGAAAAAATTTCAAAGAAATCGTCGGCGCAGCCATAATGAGCCGCATAAAAGAAGATATCGACAACGGTCTTGCCGGCAAAGTAAGATATAATTATGGCGGTACGAGTACATATTACTATTATGCACCGCTAAAAAACTATGATATGTATTTGCTTAACTCCTTTCCGCAGAGCTTTTTCGATGATGAGGTCTTTTTAGACTGCGCTATAGCGCTGAAGCTTTTGATAGAAATATTGCTGGTGCTGGCGGTTTTTGTTTTCTGGCTTTTAAGGAAAGAGCGCACGCATACAGCGAAGATGAAGGAGCTGTTTCAGAATATTGACGCTATTGCCGACAATGTCCCGGGCGGGATAATTACTTATTCCGTTTCAAGCGGAGATATTCACTATATAAGCAACGGCTGCCTGCAGATGTTTAACATGCGAGAGAGGGAATTTCGAGTCTATTCCGAGAATAAAATTGAAAACATTATTTTCGTCAAAGACCGTGCAGATACAATGATGAAAATTCGCGCTCAAGCGGAAAAGTCCGACACTATTGACGTTTTCTACAGAATAGAGACCTCGGATAAGGAAATGTTTTGGGTGCGCCATATTGCAAAATTTATTAGGCGTGCTGACGGTAGTGAGGAATACTGCGCGGTTCTTAACGATGTAACACAGCAGCATAATATGGAACAGGAACTCAGGGTGAGGGAAGCGCGTTTTAATATGGTGGTGGAAAACACGAACACAACCGTATTTGAATGGAAAGTGGGAGACGACCTGCTCATTTTCCCCTGCAACTATATGGAAATGCTTGGCGTGGAAAACAAATACGTGAGGTTCCTTGCACGCCGCCAGATGTCTGATGTTTTGTACGAAGAGGATAGGGAGGAATTTTTCGGGGCATTTGAAGAGTTAAAGAACGGAGCCGATTCAATACGATGCGATTTCAGGATACAGCACGGAGGGAAAACAGTGTGGTTTGCCTTGTCTGCCAAGACATTGTTCAATGAGGACGGCATTTCCGCCAGAGTCATCGGTTCAATTGTCAATATTGATGCTGACAGAAAGCGAATGGAAATGTTTAAGGAAAAGTCGCTGCGAGACGCATTCAGCGGTCTTTACAATAAAGATGCTACCAAGATGCTGATTGATTCGGCGTTTGCCGAATATCACGAGTACGGTGAGCGCCATGCGCTTGTTGTGATAGACCTTGATAATTTCAAAGCCATAAACGACACCATTGGACATTTAGCCGGTGATGAGGTTTTGAAAAATACGGCGCGGCGCCTGATTCACGCGTTTCGCAGCGAAGACATAGTCGGAAGAATTGGTGGGGACGAGTTTGTTGTTCTGATGAAATACATACCCGATGATGAGAGCGTTATATGGAAAATCAGTCAGCTGCTTCATGACCTCACTCAAGAGACAATGGCGCCGGACGGAAGAGTTATCACCGTTACGGCAAGTATTGGCGTGGCATTCTATCCGGATGACGGAGCGACGTATGAAACGGTTTTTGCAAAAAGTGACAGCGCGCTCTATTCAGTAAAAAAGAGTACAAAGAACGGATATAATATATACAAAGAAAAATAGACATACCGCTCATAAAGGAACGATGCATACCGTTCCTTTTTTGTTGACATTCACAAAAGAGTGTTGTATAATACAAAAAGATATTATATGTGAAAGGGGAAAACATAAATGCGAAAACTGGTTTCACTTTTTTTGGTTTTCATTCTTGCGGTTCCGGCGTTTGCGAGCAATGATGTCACGTATCGAGACATTAAGATTATTTTTAATAATGAAACGGTTGTACCTTATGATGAGCAGGGTAATGAGGTGGAACCGTTCATTTATGACGATCGCACATATTTACCGCTTCGTGCAATCGGCAGCCTTTTAGATAAAACAGTCGCTTGGGATAATGATACGCGCAGCGCTATTATCGGGCAGCCTCCGACTGAGCCGGAGCTTGCGCAAACTGTGGCCAACATTTACGTTGACGGTCAGTTGCTGACACCGCAAAATGAGCCGCTTAACATTTCCGGCAGCCTGTTTTTACCGGTGCGCGAAATCAGCGAAGCGTTTGACCTTGTGGTCTCATGGGACGATGCAAACTCAGCTGTTATCATTACGAGCGAGACATTTGCGGATAAGTTTTATCAGCTGTCGCTTGCGGGGACAGATAACTGCCTTGCCATAAAAGACTCGCTTCCCGATGCTGGTACAAGGCTCGCACTTGCTCCGCGATCGGACAGCAAGGAGCTTTCTTGGCGGTTTAGAAAATACGCTTCAAATTTTTACAGCCTGATTAATGAGCAGACGCTTCTGGCTGCGGATGTTAATTCAGCCTCCACTCTGCCAGAGGCGGAGATAATTCAATGGACTCCGAGCGGCGCGTCAAACCAGCAATGGCGGTTTGAGAAAAATCAAGACGGCAGCTACGGTATCATATCCAAACTTTCCGGACTTTACCTTACGGAAGTCAATGGGGCAATTATTCAGGACGAGAAGGCGGAGGGCAAAAACCAGAGCTGGGAAATTACTTATCTTGGCGATTACAGCTCAATAATTTCACAGGTAATGGAAACAGAGGCCTATAAATCCCTTTCCGCGGTGGTCCGTGAACGGTTTGAGGCCTATATCCTCGGCGATGCGCCGTATTGTATTACTGTCTATGATAAGGCGGAAGCGCTTCTTAATGAGCAGGAATTTATGCGCCTTGACATGGAAGCGCAGACAGAGTTGCTCTATCAGTGCATGGAAACCCCGCCGGTTGATTTGTTAAGCGGCTCGATGGCGACAATGCTTGAGGCGGAAATTGAGATAAACAGTGTTGAAAAGAAAGAGAACCAGGCCATTTGGGGTGAGCAGGATATTGACGCATACTACTATGACGTATCTATTGACGGTGAGAAGCTGACGGTTGTGATAGGCGGCTCAGAGGACGAGGAGTACGTTATCAGAATTGCCCAGTCCGTAGCATGTTTTGAAAAGCCTATCAGAAGGACGCTTCATACATTTTACTATTCCGATGTTGACGCTGGTTCCTGGAACGGAGGCGGCGGTCAGATTTGGAACAATACAAAGTACAAGGGCGATGTCAACAATATGGTTCAGATGTTTGCTCACGAGCTGGGCCATGTACTTGATAATGGTAGCATTGGTTCCAACTCTATCTGGACACGCGCACAAAGTGCGGACATGGTTCCGGTTTCCGGTTATGGGAATACAAATCGCTGGGAGGATCTTGCGGAGTTTTCAAGACTGTATCTTTTGGCGCGAGGCGACAGAGAGCGTGAGGCACAGATAGAAAGTGTCTATCCTAACCGCATGGCGGCCTATAAGGCGCTTTTGTATCATACGGACAGCGAATATTACTCAGAGTATAAGACTTATTACGACAAGGCGGTTGCACCTGTTGCGCAAACGCCGGAGATAGACTTTTCCAAATACGCATTGCTTTTAGGCGACCAAGGTTTTCTTGGTATCGACAATGACGAGATTGTTCATTCTGGAGTGCCGTACGAGTGGCAGATTGTTCAAGAGGGCGATGCTGTAAGTATTATTTCAAAAACCGGCTATCCACTGTTTGTAAGTTCGCGCAGATACAATGCGTCGATTTCTATTGACACCCAGGAAAAACAGTCCACAGCGTTCTTTTTGCGCAAGGAAGGCAGCAGCTATGAATTGATAAACGATGTGACCGGATTTTCCGTGGGCAAATATTCAATTCAAAGCACGCAAAGCATTCCGGGAGTCGGCTATTTCACCATTTCGCAAGACGACGGCAAGGCGCTTGCTGTGACAGAGGACAGAGCGGGCGCGCGCGTTGTGCTCGCCGAAGCGGACGGAAGCGATTTCCAGACATGGTTTATCGCCAAGTTTGACGGCAATAACGCGTATATAATGAACAAGGCTACGGGAAAATTCCTTGATGTAAGCGGAGAGAACATGGAAAAAGATGGCGTGATAATTGTTTGGAATCAGACAAAGGCCCCCAATCAGACCTGGATTGTGGAGGAAGTCGGAGCTAAAACTACGATTACCGCCGCACACTCGCAGCTTAAGCTCGGTGTTTATAATGGTGAGGTTTTCCAGGGATATGAACAGGCGTGGACGTTATCGGAGATAGAATAAGCGGGGGAGAAGCGTTTTGGAGATTAAAATTTACAATACATCCGTGAACGCATGTTTAGGTACCACCGTCTCCATAGGTATGGCGGGAAACAAGCATTATATTATTGCCTCTGGGCGCGGCGAACTTTTTGCCGCGCTTGAAGGCGAAACTGACGAAAACAGCAAGTACTGCCTGCTTTCGCATGAAAATGCCAAGGTTTTACGGAAGTATTTCCCGTACTGCGCGCCGCAGACCACTGATTTTCACAGAGGCATAATCGCGCTGGGAGACAGGCTCGGTTTGGCAACTCCTTATCATGCTCAAATTGTCACCGGGTTTGAACTAACTCCGTTTTTTGCGTTGCACTCACCAAAGGAAACGGCGCTCACCGGGCGGACGTTTAGAAACGCCGTCGATGATGCCACCTTCGGAGCTTTTTGCGCGAAATTTACGCGTCCGTGGGGAGCAGAAGGTGTAAACCTTTACACCATTGAGGATGTAGAAGCTGCGGTTGAGGCGGGATGCGGAATTTTAACGCTTGAATGCGGGGGCGAATTTGAGGATATAGATTTTGCCGTTGAAGTCTATGAACGCTTTTGTCAAGACTCCGAAAACCATATCCTGTTTTCCGTCTCCATGACGGGAAACAGAACGATAACTGACCCTGCTGTTCATGATGAAACAGCGAGGAAACTGACGGAAAGAGGTGTGAAGCTTTTTTCCTTTACACCATGCCTTTTTGAAAGCTTTCAGGTGTTTGGAGCCAATGAAGAAAATGCGAATATGTTTGAAAAGCGTCTTTTCGAACATGTTCAAATTGCTGCGGCTAATAATTATAGAATTGGAATTGAGAGTATTGGATATAAGTACTCGATTTTGCCGTCCATTTCCCGTGCCGCAGGCGGACACTTTTTGGCACGGATGCACGGAGCGTCATGGCTTTGCGGCGCATGTGCCATTGCCAAGAACGACCCGAAGTTTTTCCGAGAGCTCGTACGGACGGCGGCGGAAATTACAAAAAATAAAGAGGATTTGGAACTTAATATTTATTCTGTTCCAGACGAAGAACTTGCTGCTACACTTGACATTCCGGAAATCCGTGAGGTGCTTCACTTTGCGTTCGGCACTCTTTTGCGGCGCCGTGACGAGAAAGGTGTGGTAATGTTCAGAGACAGAATATACGAGAGCCTTGCGATGTACGAAAACGACTACGGAAACGGGCTAATCTCGACAATAGGCAGGCACGTTGCGAGCCTTGACACGGCGACAGGATAAGGAATGTGAAATTCTTGTGTTTTGTTGAAATTATACATTGATTTTTGTCGGGACGTTCATATATACTGTTTAGGACAAATACTTTGACAGGGGGAGTTTGCATGCAAACCGAAGAATCTGCCAAAAAGGTTGACATTATTGAAATATTTGGCTGCAATGTGTTCAATGATGCGGTGATGAAAAAAAGACTTCCGGAGAAAATATATAAAGAACTGAAAAACGTTATCGATAACGGTGTTGCCATGCGTGGCGAAGTTGCAGACGCCGTTGCCGAAGAGATGAAGGACTGGGCGATTGAGCATGGGGCAACGCATTTTACGCATTGGTTTCAGCCGCTGACGGGTGTTACGGCGGAAAAGCACGACGGCTTCATTACTCCTGATGAAAATGGCAAAGCGATTATGGAGTTTTCCGGAGGTTCGCTTATAAAAGGTGAGCCGGACGCGTCGAGTTTTCCCTCCGGGGGGCTTCGGGCAACTTTTGAGGCGCGGGGATATACCGCATGGGATTGCACTTCGCCGGCCTTTTTGAAAGAAGACAGGGGAGGAGTTACGCTTTGTATCCCGACTGCGTTTTGCAGTTATACGGGTGAAGCGCTTGATAAAAAAACTCCGCTTCTGCGCTCCTGCGAGGCGCTTTCAAAACAGGCGCTCAGAGTTTTACGTGCGCTCGGAGACACGGAAAGCACTAAAGTGATTACGACTGTGGGTGCGGAGCAGGAGTATTTTCTGATAGACAAGGCATCGTACGAAATGCGCGAAGATTTGAAGGTGACGGGCAGGACGCTTTTCGGTGCAAAACCGCCTAAAGGTCAGGAGATGGACGACCATTATTACGGCACGATTAAAGAGCGGGTCGCGGCGTATATGCACGATTTGGATATAGAATTATACAAGCTTGGAGTGTATTCAAAGACAAAACATAACGAGGTAGCGCCCTGTCAACACGAATTGGCATGTGTGTACAGTGAAGCTAATATTGCCACAGACCATAATCAGCTGGTAATGGAAACAATGAAGCGCGTGGCAAAGAGGCATAACCTTGTTTGTCTGCTGCATGAAAAACCGTTTAAGGGACTTAACGGGAGCGGCAAGCATAATAACTGGGCGATTTCGACAGACTCCGGTGAAAATCTGCTGAAACCCGGAAAGACACCATGTGAAAATACACAGTTTTTACTGTTCCTGTCGGCGATAATAGAAGCTATTGATTTGCATGCCGATATATTGCGCGCGAGCGCGGCTAATGCGGGCAACGACCACCGCTTGGGTGGCAATGAGGCGCCGCCGTGTATTATTTCAATATATCTGGGAGATGAACTTACAGAGATATTGGACGCTGTGTCCACCGGAACGACAGTACAAAAAAGGACAACAGAGGATATGACGGTTGGCGTGTCAACTGTTCCTTCGCTTCATCGCGACACAACGGACAGAAACAGGACATCTCCGTTTGCGTTTACAGGCAATAAGTTTGAGTTCAGGATGGTAGGCTCTTCTGCATCTATTGCAGGTCCTAATACGGTGTTGGGAACGGCGGTTGCAGACAGCCTTATGAGAATTGCCGACAGATTAGAGAAAAGTGTAAATCCCAAAGAAGAGGCGCGCTTAATAGTACGCGATATTATACAAGAGCACAGGAAAATAATTTTTAACGGCAACGGTTATTCAAAACAATGGCGTGAGGAGGCTAAGCGCAGAGGTCTTTCTGACATTGAGTCCTCGCTTGATGCTTACGGAGCGTACATAACGCCGCAAGCAAAGGCGATGTTTGAACGCCACGGTGTGTACAGCGCAACAGAGCTTGTGGCGAGATATGAGATAAAAGTTGAAAAATATGTAAAGTTCACAAATATTGAGGCGCTCACGATGCTGGATATGGCGTTTCAGCGCATTATTCCGGCGGTAGGTAAATATGCGGCATTCCTTTCCGATTCAATTAGCGCCATGGAAAAAGCAGGGAACATGCCGTATGTTGAAAAATCATTGCTTAAGAGGGTGGAGCCGCTTTACAATGAGCTTTATGACGAAACGTGCAGTCTTGAAAAAGCGGTGAAGATGCTGGCGGAAACGCAAAATCTTGAAACCTCTGCGGCGCTTTGCAAAAACACCATTTTGCCGACCATGGAAAAGCTCAGGGCTGCGAGCGATGCCTTAGAGCAGATTGTTGCGAAAGATTATTGGCCTATCCCAACGTACTCTGACATTTTGTTTTACCAATAAATATAACTA
>JAUNBL010000017.1:8431-39294 GCA_030527235.1 Clostridia bacterium
CAATTCGGAGGGACTTTCACTATGGAAAATTTTCTTACAGCTCTTCAAATGCTCGGCGGAGCGGCAATGTTTTTGTTCGGGATGCGCACAATGAGCGCCGGCCTTGAAAAAGTTGCCGGTGAAAAGATGCAGAGAATAATCGAAACGCTTACGAGCAACGTGTTTAAGGGCGTGCTTGTAGGAGCAGCCGTCACAGCGTTGATTCAGGCCAGCGGAGCGACTACAGTTATGGTGGTTGGTTTTGTTAATGCCGGAATTATGACGCTTAAACAGGCTGTCGGAGTTATAATGGGCGCAAATATAGGCACTACAATAACAGCGCAGATTTTGTCGCTCGCAGGAATAGAGGGCAACGTGTGGTATCTTGAGATTCTCAAGCCGGCTACCCTTGCGTATCTGTTTATGGCATTTGGAATATTTATGGTGATGAGTTCCAAGAAAGGCAACGGAAAAGCAAGCGTTGGTGAAATCTTTTTGGGTCTTGGCACGGTGTTTGTGGGCATGAGCTTTATGACCGCGTCAGTGTCGGGATTAAAGGATTCGCCGATTATGGAGCAAGTGTTTCTTGGCATAAGCAATCCGATTGCGGGAATAATTGTCGGTGCGATTGTAACTGCCGTATTGCAATCAAGTTCTGCATCAGTAGGTATTTTGCAGGCGTTTACCGTGACTGGAATGGTTACTTACGCGAACGCGGTTCCGATTATACTCGGTCAAAATATAGGGACATGCTTCGTTACACTTGTTGCGGCAGCGGGAGCGTCGAAGAATGCAAAACGCGCTGCGTGCATACACCTTTTTTTCAACATGATTGGAGTTCTGCTGTGTTTTGTGCTTATGTACGGCGTGGACCTTTTTATGCATTTTGATTTCTGGGATATTTCGATGAACATGCATAATGTTGCGATGTTCCACACGGGTTTTAATGTTATAAATACCATTGTGCTTTTACCATTTACTTCACTGCTTGTTAAACTGGCCAACATGGCGGTACACAGCCGTGAAAAGCACACTGAAGAGGACAAAAATGCAACAGCTCTTGATGACAGATTTCTAAAAACGCCTCCGATTGCAGTCAGACAGGCTATGCGGGAAACGGAAAACATGGGTAATGCTGCAATAGAAAGCATGGATTTGGCGTTTAGAGTACTCTTAAATAAAGAGCGCAACCTTATCGATAGTGTTAAAGAGTATGAAGAAAAGGTTGACGAGTACGAAGCGCGCATTTCGCAGTATCTGATTAAAATTGTTGCACAGCCGCTTTCAAACGAGGAAAACAGGATGGTTACAACCATGCTGCATATCGTAACAGACCTTGAACGTGTGGGTGACCATGCAGTGAATATCTGCCACACGGTTAAAGATATGGACAAGGCAGGTGTTGAACTTTCAGACGATGCTTTGGCTGAATTGAGCGTTATGTCACGTGCGGCCAGGGAGACTTTGATGCTTGCGCTTAAGGGCTTTTCCGGCGCCAGTATTGTGGACGCAATGCGGGTACAGTGCTGTGAAGACGCTGTGGACGATTTGCGCGATGTGCTTAAAGCTCGACATGTAGAAAGACTTGTTCAACAAAAGTGCAGCGTGAGAAGCGGGGTGGCGTTCTTGGACATTATTAATAATCTCGAACGCGTATCTGACCACGCTTCCAACATCGGAATATCTACCGGTCAGCTTGCGAACATTGCGTCAAACGGTGATTCGCACGAGTATTTACGCCAGCTGCAATCCTCATACCATGAAAAGTACGAAGAACTGATGCTGGAATATAAGGATAAATACTCCATATCAAACATATAAAAAGGGGAGCGTGAGCTCCTTTTTTTTCTTGACGTATTTATGGGAAAGTGTTAAAATTATAATAATAAATCAAGAGGTGAATTTAATATGAGCAAATTATTTATGAGCTTTCCCGAAGGAAAACAAAAAGCGATGACTTTCAGCTATGATGACGGTGTGAAGCAGGATAAGCGTTTGGCGGAAATTTTTCTTGAGAACAACCTATGTGCAACATTCAATATCAACAGCTCTACTATCGGCGGCGGAGACAACTACCTTACAAAAGACGATGCTTTGCGGATATATTCCGACCCGCATTTTGAAGTTGCGCTTCACGGACTCACGCATCCGTTTTTGAACAAAATTTCGCCCGAGTGCGCGACATATGAGATTATTGAAGATAAAGTGAATCTTGAGAAAATGTTTGGCAAAATAGTACGTGGTATGGCGTATCCATACGGCTGTTATGACGATACGGTTCTGCAAATTCTAAAAAATGCGGGAATTCTTTACTCGCGGACGATTCACGATTCAGGCAGCTTTGATTTCCCGACAAACTGGCTGGAACTATCTCCGACATGCCACCACAATGCGTCTGGTTTAGAGGAACTTGCGGATAGATTTATTTTCGATAATTCAAGCCGCAAACCGGAGATTTTCTATGTTTGGGGACACAGCTATGAATTCGATAATGATGACAACTGGGACCTAATAGAAAGCTTTGCAAAAAAAGTGTCGAACAAAAATGACATTTGGTACGCGACGAACATCCAAATATTTGATTATGCGCTTGCATTTTCACGCATGGAATTTTCGGCTGACGGAAGTTTGGTACATAATCCTACTGCTACAGACCTTTGGTTTGAGCACAATGATAAATGCATTAAGGTGCGTTCGGGAGAAACGGCAACGGTAAAATAATCACAAAATCGTACAAAAAAATCAAATGAATGCATTTAATTAAATCTGCGCATATGGTATTCTTAACATATCAAAGTACAAAGGGGGATGTGGATAATGGAAAGAATGTTTTCAATATTATTGTGTGTGGCAATTCTCCTCACACTGTGTCCGCAAATTGTGTTTGCAGAGGAAAGCTGTTTCGTTGCCGCATATACAACAAGCGGAGGCGTTGATTCCATGGACGAAAGCATGCATCTTGCTGTTTCGGACGGAGGAGAGTATACAGCTCTTAACTTTGGCATGGGTGTGTTGTATGCCGAGGCAGACTTTTCAGGAGGAAACGAGCTTAGCGGCGCATCAAAATCGCTTCTTACCCCCTGGATATTTAACATGCATGGCGGCGGTTACGGAATATTGGCAAAGCGTGTTGCCAGTGGTTCAAGCACCGATGCGGACGCTGTGGGGAAAGCGTTGTTTTGGACAAGTAATGACTTAATAACATATTCTTCCGAATCGCTAATAGAGCTATGCAATTTTGAGATTTTTGAACCTCGCTGTGAATATGACGCGCAAAAAGCGTGCTATGTGATTTCATACAAAAACAGCGCCGGAGCGCTTTATGCAAATGATACATCCGACTTTTCAACTTTTACAACCTCGTATTCCTACGCTGCGTCACGCCCGGCACTCAGCGCTGCGGGAATTGAGGGGAACGTTTCCTGTGTTATTAGCGTTGACAAATCTCGCTACGATGCACTCTTGCAAAAGCTTGGCAAAGTGACAAATGTTGGCGTGGAAAAGGTGACGGTGCAAACCAACGTTTCGCAGGCTGTGTCATATGATAGCTTACCTTCGCTTACTGCGCTTTATTCAGACGGAAGCAAAGGGTCTGTTCCCGTTGAGTGGAATGAGGCTGACTACAATAAGATTAATTTTGCCGCGCCCGGAAAATATATTATAAATGGTACGGCACAGGTCGCCGATTATCCTGCTCCGATGATAACTGCAGCGCGTGCGGACCCTGATATTTGCTATTACAACGGAAAATACTATTTTATTGCGACGCGCGAGGATTTGTCGCAGCGCAACTTGGATATTCGTGTTTCGGAAACCATTGAAGGAATAGCGGATGCCGCCGATAACCGCATAAGAAGCGCATCCTCGGGATGTCAATGGGCGCCGGAGCTGCATGTTATAGACGGAGTTATGTATCTTTCATATGCAGAAGGAAGCGCGTGGAATTATGTACAGTCGTATGTTATGAAGCTGAGCGGAACAGATCCCACGAATTCTTCGCACTGGGAAAACGCGGTGCGGATTAAAAAGAAAGACGGGACATTCCTCTATACAGATGGTATCACGCTTGATTTGACCTATTTTGTGGACTGCGGCACGCATTACGCCATGTGGGCGCAGCGTAAAATTGATTACAGCGGCGCGGGACGGCACGGTTCGTCCGATTTGTGGATAGCTACAATAGACAGTGCAGACCCTTCTACGCTTACCAGCGACCCTGTTTGTATCAGACGGCCTAAATATGCGTGGGAGAGGTATTCCACCTGTGTGGACGAAGGCCCCTATGCGCTTGTTCAAAACGGGAAAGTGTATATTACATTTTCAGGAAACGGTGTTGACAACTCTTACGTGCTTGGTCTTTTGAGCGCGGACAGCGGGGATAACCTTTGCGATGCTGCGGCGTGGACACAGCGCCAGTATCCGGTGCTTGCCTCAGAGCATGTGAGCGGGCAGTACGGCCCCGGACATAACGCTTTCACAACAGATGAATATGGCCGCACTGTGCTTGTATTTCATATGAAGCCCAACGGCGGCGCACGGTCGATGACGGCGAGAACAGTACACTTCGGATATGACGGCACACCTCTTTTATACATGACGGCGGATGATTATCTTAAAGAAGAATACAGAACCGTGAGCGCTGAAATAGTGGTTTCAAGCGGCGCTGAAACTGAGGACGAGCTTTTGCTCGGCGGTGCGAAGGGGATGCTGCAAATTCCCGATGCCGAGAATATCCGCGGAAATATAACACTTCCGTTGAACGGGGCATACAATACGAGCATCACTTGGACATCATCGGATGAGAGTGTTATCTCCACCGCCGAAAAACAAAACGACGGTTATGACAATACGCCTGCCGGAGTCGTTACACGCGGCGAGGATGATAAAACAGTTACCCTTACAGCTACGATTTCATTAAACGGCAAAAGTGTTACAAAAAATATTCCTGTGACAGTAAAGGCGGCAGCGCCGCAGGTTGAGCTGGCAGCATACATATACGCGTATTTTAGAGGAAGTGTGAACGGCGAGCAGGAAATTCAGCAGATACACATTGCCGGAAGCCGCGACGGGCTTAACTGGACTGACTTGAACGGAAATTTCCCGATAATTACATCTACCATGGGTACAAAAGGACTGCGCGACCCGTATCTGATACGCTCACCGGAAGGTGATAAGTTTTTCCTCATTGCTACAGACCTTGATGCAAACGGCAGCCAATGGACACAGTACGGCACAAACGGCAGCCAATACCTTATGGTATGGGAGTCCGAGGATTTGATAAACTGGTCAGAACAGCGCATGGTAAAAGTCGGCAGAGAAAACTTTGGATGCAACTGGGCGCCAGAGGCGCTGTACGACGAGATTACCGGCGAATATGTTATGTATTGGTCGGTACACAGAGCAGACCTTTTTGACAAAAAAATTGTAATGTATGCAAAGACGCGCGACTTCATTACTTTCACCGAGCCGGAGCCGTTTGTAATGAGTTCAGACGGTTCGACAGGCTATATTGACACGACGATGATAAAAGCTTCAGATGGCAAGTACTATCGTTTTACAAAAAGAGAGCAGAGCATTAGCACGATAATGGAGGTTTCCGATAAGCTGCTTGGCGAGTACACGATGGTTGACAGCAACGTGACTTCGGTTACCGGTGTAGAAGGCCCCGCGATATTTAAGTTTAACGACTCTGAGCGCTATTGCCTGATGCTTGACGGATATACAGGTGTTAACAGCGGTATCGGATTTTTCCCGTTAGTGTCGGATGATATTGCTTCAGGTCAGTTTGTGCGTCTGAGCGAAGGCTACCACATGCCGACAGGCGCTAAACACGGCGTTATCCTGCCAGTAACTGAAGACGAGTATGCGGCAATACTTGATAAATGGGGCAGTCTGCCTGTTGATGATGAGGGGAGTCAACCCATCGCAAAATACACGTTTGAAAGCGCGGACAACGGTGTTGTTGAGGATGTTTACGGAAATAACGACGCAGTTCTTAAGGGAAATGCGACGGTATCGGTAGACCCCGATAAGGGGAATGTCCTCACGCTTGACGGAACGAGCGGAACATACCTTGCGCTTCCGACAGGGCTTTTTGACCGTCGTGATACGGTTACCGTTTCAATGGACGTTAAAAGCTCAACAACAGCCAACTTCTTCTTTACGTTTGCGATAGGAAACTCAAATCAGAAATACTTTTTCCTCAGAAATCGAAACAACCAGTTATACGGCGCACTTACTATTACAAGCAACGGTTATGAGGAAACGGCAGTTGCCGAACTTTCCGAAGCGACAAACAACACATGGATGAACCTTTGCGTTGTTATTACGCCTACGTCCATGAAAATATACAAAGACGGCGAGCTGGCAGCGCAAAATAACAGCCTTACCAAGACGATTTCGCATTTGGGCAGCAGTCTTGAGGCGACGCTCGGAAAATCCACCTACAGCGCAGATGCGTATTTTAACGGGAGCTTTGACAATGTGACAATTTATAACAGGGCGCTTTCTGACACGGAGGTAATGCTCCTTGCGTCCGGCAGCGACGACCCGTTTACTCTGGACTATGAAACGCTCAATATTGAAGACGCTTCGGAATTGACGCATGATATAGAGCTTCCCACCATCGGCAAAGCGAGCAGTTGTGAAATCCAATGGCAGATTTCAGATGTGGATGTAATTTCACAGACGGGAAAAGTGGTGCGAGGCGATACGGATAAGAGTGTAGTCCTTACTGCAACACTTAACGACGGCAATCAGATAAAGACAAAGACGTTCAATGTCACAGTCCTGGCGAAAGAAGAGGATGCGGCTTACCTCTTCGCGTATTTTACGGGAAATGCCGCGGCACAAGAAAAGCTGTTTTACGGCATAAGCACTGACGGGTATAATTTTTACGCGCTCAATAACTCACAGAGCGTACTCTCAAACACGTTGGGTACCGGATGCTTGAGGGACCCGTTCATCTTTAAGGGTGAGGACGGCTATTATTACATTATAGCGACTGATATGCAGTCCTCCGCAGGCTGGTCGAGCAATCATGCGATAGTCGTTTTCAAAACGGCGGACCTTGTCAATATAACACAGAGCGCAAGAATAGATTACCGTGATTTCTCTGCTACGTCTGACTGCAACAGAGCATGGGCGCCGCAGGCAATATGGTGTCCGGAGAAGAATGCGTATATGGTATATCTTGCGATACAAAACCCATCTGATTCCCGAGGTACAGTAATGTGGCGTCACTACGCTACCGATTTGTGCGACATTGACACATACACGGAGCCTGAGTTCATGCTCGAACCTCCGGACGGGCAAGGGGGAGCAATTGACGGAGATATAGTTTATGACAGCGTAAACGGCCGTTACATTATGTATTATGACGGAAAACGCATAGCGACTTCCGATTCAATCAGCGGCACATTCAGCGCAATTGACCAGACGACACAAAGTGAATATGAAAGAATACCGTTTAAGACCTCAAGCGGCGTCAGCATGGACGTTGAAGGCTCCAATATTTACAAAATCATTGGCGAGGAAAAATGGATTATTGCTGCTGACGGAACATCGTTTAACGGAGGAAGATACGCTGTTGCGGAAACAACTGACTTTATCAGCTATCGCCAGCTGGAGAACGATGAGTATTCCTTTGATTTTACTCCGCGCCATGGCTATGTTATCCCGATAAGCCAAAGAGAGCTCGACAACCTTTTTGATGCATACGGAAAAGTGGACCCCGATGCATGGGTTTCGAGCGCCGACTGGACATACAAAGATATAGGCGTGCAGACAAATGAGGTGCTATTCTCTTACACCATTACGCCGAAAGAAGCTTCGGATGGAATTGTAGGCTTTGCGGCGTCTGCCACAGACGTAAGCAACTGGAACAGCTTCAACATGGTAGTTCGCATTCAGCCTAACGGCACATTTGATGCAAGAGACGGCGCATCTTTCCCTGCCGGCAGTGTAACATACGAAATCAATAAGACGTACCGCGTTATTGTTAAAGCGAATATAAGCGCGGCGACATATAGTGTTTATGTGACTGATGAGGACAATAACACATATGTAGTTGCCAAGGACTACGAATTTAGAAGCGATGCGCCCGCTGCCGCGGACATATCCAAAGTTTGCGTCCGCGGCGGAAGCGGTGTGGCGGCAGGAAAGTTTTATATATCAGACTTTGCCTGCGCAAAAAATGTCAGCGCAAAGGTTACTAATTTCAAGGTGACTCCGCCGTTCGCGACATTCGACATTACTGCTGTTGAAGATATCTCCGGCAATGTTTTTGCAGCCTCGTATAATGATGATATTGTAGAGAGTGTGTCTCAAGCGGCGATAACTATGCAAGAGGGGGAAACACAAAGCTTGAGTATGGATGTTTCAACAGGCGATGTTAAGGTGTTTGCATGGGAAGACAATACTCTTGCACCTTACACAGAGTGAAAAACAAGCTCCGCATACGTGCGGAGCTTGGCTAAATTCCCTTGGGCGGAATGCTATGTATTTCCGGTATCTGTATTTTGCATCCCCCTTTGTGTATTATAATAGCTTTTATTGAAAAAAACAATCATGGAGGTAGAAACTTAATGAAAAGAGTATTGTCAACGCTTATTGTACTGATGTTGCTGTCATCATACCTTCCGGCAGTTTACGCCGCAGACGGTGAATATGTCGATACTGCGCAGGCGATAGCCTCGTATGCCTTCGACGGAAATTTTACCGATTTTTTGGGTGGAGATGACGCGGTGGCGTACGGGAACTCGGCGCAAATTATATATGATTTAACGCTGTCGTCACAGGTGCTTTCTCTCGGAGGTACTGTTGGAACATATCTTGAGTTTCCGCTGCCGAAAAATGGGGATGCAGCGCTTGAAAACATGACGATTTCCTTTGACGTAAAAAACGCAACGTCCGGGTTTTTCTTTACGCTCTATCTTGGCGATGGGTCATCACAGTCTTCAGGAAAAAATTACTATGGAATTCGCATAGCGGATGAAATCTTAATTTCAACAGTAAACAGCTCCACCGAAAAGAAAATTACTGAAACTGTACCGGGGATTCAGAACACGTGGGTACATGTGGATTTTGTGCTTTCAAACGGAAACGGAGCGGTTTATATTGACGGCGAAAAAAAGACAGAACTTGCCGGTGCATACACTCTTGCCGAGTGTGCCGCAACGGTTGCAAGGCTTGGCTTTTCGGCATGGTCTGCGGACAACGCGGCGAACGCACTTTATGATAACCTCACAATATATGACGGCGCGCTTTCCGATAGGGGTATTGCCGATATCAACGCGGCCATTTCACCGATTGAAGTTATTACGATAAACTATGTGAATGAGAACGGCACGGCGATAGAGCTGCCGCATAGTGTGCGCGCGCGCGTCCCCTCTTTCAATCATGTGCCGTATATTCTCGAACATATAAACTTCGAGGATATGAGATATGAGTACATTGACGCTCAGCTAATTGAGGTCGATGAAAATAACAATGTCTATCTTAGGTATGCCAACACAGGCATACCTTCGGACAACCTGCTTTTAGACATTGATTTTGATTCGGACAGCCTTAGCGGTGGAATAGGCGAGGCAAATGTTGTAGGCAGTGTGGATATGTCTTCGGGTGCGGCAGTTTTTGACGGCACGGCGGGGAATTATCTTTCAATAACAAAACAGAACGGCGCCAGTTTGTTGGCATCGCGAGATGAATTTACGATAAGCTGTATGGTGAAAACCGAAAACACAGCTACCTCGTGGATACATTACACGACTCAAAGTGACGATACTGCCGGCAGCAATTTGAACTACATAGGTATTTTTGCCCAAAGAAATTTTGTGAAGGCGGAGAGATACAACGGAAACCGCAGCAACTTCACCGAAACGTCGTCATATGATTTGTCAGAATGGACTCATGTTGCAGCAGTATACACAAATGAAGGACATACGCTGTACGTCAACGGTACACCCGCCGCGGCGACAGGATATGCCGGGTTTGATATAAGCGATATGCTCGGAGATTCCCCGGTAACATACATCGGCAAAGCGAACTGGGGTACCAACGGCGAGTGGGCGACAGCGGCAGTTGACAATTACAAAATATATGACAAGGCGATGCCATTAACTCAGATATACTATGATGGGGCAATGGGCAATGATGAAGATAAAGCGGAATATATCAAAAACGCACTTTATGTTCCGTCCCAGACCAAGACCGACCTAAACCTTCCGACCACAGAGGAGCAGTATGTACTCTACTGGAAAAGCAGCAATGAAGCAGTTATTACAAACGAAGGTATTGTTACTCGTCCGCAAAGCGGCAGTGTTAACGTGACATTAAGTGCAGTCGTAATTGTCGGAAGCGCGGAGAGAACGACTTCGTTTGACGTCACTGTTTTGGGCGAGGATTATTTCGACTTTACCATTGATGTTCTCGACCAGAAGGGCGTGGACATTCAAGACGATATGTTCGGTCTGTTTTTTGAGGATATCAATTATGCGGCGGACGGCGGGATTTATGCTGAGATGATTGAGAATCGTTCGTTTGAAAATCTGACCGAAACTAATGCCGGCGCCACGTATTACAACGGTTTGCATGCATGGAGTGCAGTTGACAACACGCTCACCCTTGCAACGAACGACCAGACTCCGTTAAATGTGAACAATCCTCACTATCTGACTGTAAATGTCGATGGCAGCGGAGCGTTTATGAACACTGCGTATGAGGGAGTTTACATAGAAAGCGGAAATACGTATACAGTCTCCTTCTTTGCAAAATCCGAAAACTTCTCCGGAGAAATAATTTCCCAAGTTAAGCGTGACGGGATTATAAATGCTTCGTGTGTTGTGACGTCGTCTGTTACGCAAGAATGGCAGAAATATACTGCGACTCTTACTGCCGAGACAGACGCGAGATACGCCTCGTTTGAGATTTTGCTGCAGGGCAGCGGCAGCGTGGATTTTGACATGATTTCTATGATGCCGGATAACGCAGTATGCGGTGTGTTTAGGCCAGACCTTGTGCAGCTTTTGCGCGAGGTGAACCCCGGTTTCATACGTTTCCCAGGCGGTTGCGTTGTAGAAGGCTATAATCTCAATAACGCCTATCGTTGGAAGGACACTGTGGGCAAGGTAGAAGAAAGGAAAGCTAATTGGAACCGTTGGGCGGCTGACACAGCATTCCCAAACTATAACCAATCATACGGACTTGGCTTCTTTGAGTACTTCCTGCTTTGTGAATATACAGGCGCAAGGCCTCTGCCTGTGTTAAACGGCGGACTTGCGTGCGAATACCAGTCTAAAGAATACCTTGCTACTGATAGCGCCGAATTTATGGAATATGTTCAGGACGCGCTGGACCTCATTGAGTTCGCAAACAGCACGGACTTTGAAAACAGTGTATGGGCGGCGCTGCGCCGCGATATGGGGCATCCGGAACCGTTCAATCTGGAGCTTCTCGGAATCGGCAACGAGCAGTGGGAGCTTTCCGGCAACGACTGGTATGGGAAGTACGAGGTGTTTGAGGCGAAGATACACGAGAAGTACCCGGAGATAAAGCTTATCGGAACAGTTGGCCCTAGCGTGCAAAACGATGCGTATTACAGCGCATGGGAGAGGGCGAGAGAAAAGGCCGCCGAAAATCCCAATTATGCTTACGCTATGGACGAGCACTATTACCGCTCTGCGGAATGGTTCTACACAAATGATAATTTCTATGACGATTATGACCGAAGCGTAAAGGTGTTTGCAGGCGAATACGCCGCAACGACGAGCGGAGTGAGCGCGGCGCTTCTCAGAAATAATCTTGACGGCGCGCTTGCAGAGGCAGCATTTTTAACGGGAGTGGAGCGAAACGCAGACGTTGTGTATATGGCGTCATATGCGCCGCTTTTCTCGAGAATCAATTTTTCACAGTGGACGCCGGATATGATTTGGTTTAACGATACATCCGCATATGGGACTCCGAGTTACTATGCTCAGAGTATGTATTCAAGAAACATGGGAACATACACGCTGATTGACTCGGCAACGGAATGCGACGGAATTTATAAGAGCGCATCTTATGACGATGTAACAGGTGATATAATAATCAAGCTTGTCAATTCCGCGAGCGAAAAAAGAGACTGCCGAATCAATATCGCCGACACGTTTGAAATTACGGGAGATGCAGTGTTTGAAGTTCTAACCGGACCGGATAAATACATGGCAAACAGCATTTCAACCCCCGACGCAATCTCAACACAAGCTTACAATCAAAATGTTGCGCAGTCTTTCTCATATGCCGCGTCGCCGTATTCGTTCACCGTAATACGCGTCAAAACGCGCGCAGAGGAAGTTGCAGCGGCAAGTATAGAAATTAACCGTGTAACCACATCTCCTGTGGCGCTGTACTATACCTATACGCCGAAAAACGCGGAAAATGACGATGTAATTTTAGCGCTCTTTGACGAGGACGATATCCTGGTAGAGGTGAGATATGCTCCGGCAGCGAGCGGCGCGTTCCACATCGAAAACCCGGAAGGGTATTCGATAGAAGCGTTTATATGGGATAAAGAAAGCCTGACTCCCCAATGCGAGTCACAAAAGAGAACCGCCGAATAAATTCCGAATAAAGTATGCACCCCGACATTTAGTCGGGGTGCATATTTGTGCAATCGTTTCTGGTCAACGTAGCGTCATTGTATCCCATATCGTATTCCAGCTGCCGCTGCCGGCATTCGTATCCGCCGAAATAAGGCCAAGATTGTCGCCGCGTTCAATGTATTGCGTGTCTGTCCACAGCGCAAATCCTCCAAGTGAGTTGTTTCTCAGCCGCCAGAAGGAGGCGTAGCGGTTCGGGAACAATATTTGAAGTCCTTTTTGCATATCGGCATTCCCATAGCACTCAAAATACAGTCTGCCAAACTCCGCAAAATCTTCGTACTTGCTTGTCCTTGCATATGTGGATACAGTGTACATATCCGCGCTCATTGCGCTGCTCCATCCGGCGCCTTGCGACCATGAGCCGGTTGAATAATCTACGCTGTGTGAAAGCTCATGCGTGAGCGTGGACCGCATTGAATCGGCGTTTGTTACATAATTGATTCTTATATACAAATCGCTTGCGCCGCAGTTAAACGAGTTTGCACTATCATTTCTTATGCGTGCAGTTTTTATGTATTGGCGGTATACGTAAGGAATTTGAATTATGGTGTTGCAAAAAAGCTCCGCGTTGGCTGCGGCATTGCTCTGGTCCTCGACATAAAGCTCTATCGATTGTTCTAAAACGCCGTCTGCGCTATATATACTAAGCGGATAGAGATAGCCGCTCAGATATGTGCCGCTCCAAAAATAGTAGCCGCCTTCACCGTCCACTCTCTGGCTGTAAACGCCATCGCCCTTTTCAAAATATGTACCCGCTGTGTTCGGGAGAGACGCACTGACGGCGACAAATGAAGCCTGATTATTATAAATGTGATTGTTCGTGTCGTTCAGAAATTCCTCCAGCTTCGTCTTTGCTTCGGCTGCAGTGAACTCACCATCTAAAATTTCATTGAACAGGCTGTCCATGCGCAGCCTCGGCGTGAATTCAGTATTTCCGCCATATCTTCCGAAAACATCCCCGGCAACGCTCTCATATATTGTTTCAAATCGCTCCTTCTGGGTATTTGTAAGCGAGATATAGGCCTCAGTTTCGGCAATCCTTACAAGCGGGCTCACGCTGTCGGCGGCGATGAAGTAAAATATATCTCCGTTTTGTGCCGTTGTGAGATAACCGTTGGAAACGGCTGCGTACAAATTGCTTTCAGAATGCCTTAAAAGATAGGCGTTGATTGACACTGGTTTCAAAATCCAATGCTGTGAATTGTTGTTTGTTTCATACGCGGCGCTTTGAAGCGTTTCTCCTGCGGCAGAGGAGGTAGAGGTAATACGGTTTGATGATGAGCGGCACATAAGCGCATATGTCCCGTCTCCCATGTCGCGTGGCAAAAACTGAGCGTCTGTTGAGGAATCTGATACTGTCGCATAATCAACGCTGACCCTGCCGTTATTTCCCCTTGCGTAAAGCCCGCTTTTCGCTTCGCGAAGGAAGTAATATCGACCTGAAAATCCTGTGTAATACTCTGGTTCGGAATCGATGTTTCTGCGTTTGAAGTTTTCGACATAAAAGCGTTGACCGGAATAACTCCCATTATCCTCGTGTGTAGTGTTATGCCCGTTAGAAATAGCAGCAAGGCTGTTGATGCGAGCGCAGTGAGTTCTGGCGGTCAATAAATCAGAAGTATATGATGTTTCGCTGTCGGCTATTGTGACAGTGTAGGTATTTGTGCGGACATCGCCGGAGAATGTAACGTGATACGACACGCCTGCGGATGCTTCGCACACAGTAACGCCGGTGTCCAAATATGAGCCATCGCCATTTCCGTTTCTGACAACAAAATTATCGCCGTTAAAAAGCAGTGTTGCGCCCGCAGTTTGATAGCTGAGGATACCGTTATCGGAATCTCCGAGTAAAATCGCATTATCTCCCTTAGTATTAATGGTCAAGTCAAACTCTACCTCGTATGCTCCGTAAAGCGGATAAAAAGACTTTATTGCAACGCTGTCGGCTCGGTTGACTATTTGATTGTCGCTTACCCACAGACCACCGGCGCCATCAGTTATTCCCTGAGGCGTTATTGTTGAGAGAACGTACTCGCACGGCATGAGTTTTCCCATCTCCCAAACATACACGCAAGCGTAACAGTCATTTGAAACATTTGAGATGTCAAGAGACAGTGTTGCCTTAAAATCAGCCACAACGGCATCAGTTAGCGCAAGCAGGAGGTTGTCATTATAAACGCACAGTATCGCCCGCGTTCCGTTATCCGCACCTTCAACTGCGGCGGTTAATTTGCCATCGGATAATGTATCGGCGTTCCAAACCACGTCTGCAGCAAAGACAGAAAAAGTTGCAGACATCAAAAACACACACAAAACGATAGCACGTTGTAAAACTCTTGCCATATCCCTTCACTCCAATCGATTTTTAAAACTCCAAAACTTGTGGCCCAAAAAGCTTACCAAAACGCCGAAGCACATAGCAATAGCGCCGGCTAATTCTTCGGTAATACTAAAGAGCGCCAGCAAGGCTGCTAATACTGAAACATTCACCAAATACTGAACCACATACACAGAGACAAATCTCACAAATTCCCAGGGCGAGCTATCGCGTGAGCGAAACGTGAATTTTCGATTCCATATATAGCTGTGCAGCGTTCCTATAATTTGACTGATTGCAGAGGCAACGGCAAAATGCAGCCCCCAAAAGCGTATTCCGATATAGTACATGCCGTAACCGACTATTGTGTTCAAAACGCCGACAAAGACGTATCTCAGAGCTTCATTCATGACTTGACTCCTTAAAGTTCAGCCGCTTCTCCTCGATGACAAGAGGACGGTTCATCAGGCGTGTGTTTATGTTCAAAATATATTCTCCCAAAAAGCCGATAAAGACAAGCTGCACAGCGCCAAGGAAATACATCCCTATGAGCAGCGGCATCGTTCCGGCTGCAAAACGGTCCCAGTAAACAAGCTTCATAATCAAGTACGCAATGCCGACGCCCGCCGCGATTGCCGCTATTATAAAACCGATAAACGTGGCAATTCTAAGTCCTATTTTTGTATATGACGTAAAGGCGAGCATGGCGGCATCGTAAAGTGAGTAGAAGTTGTTGTGCGTCTTTCCAAACCGACGCTGCGGCTGTTTATATTCAATATCTTTGCGCTTTCCTCCGAGCTCCGCGACAATACCGCGTAAAAAAGGCGCAGGGTCGTGCAGATTGCGTAAAGTTTCGAT
This sequence comes from Clostridia bacterium, assembly GCA_030527235.1. GTDB lineage: Bacteria > Bacillota > Clostridia > UMGS1883 > UMGS1883 > JAUNBL01. Next base: position 24,224 of record JAUNBL010000017.1, read on the forward strand.
AAAGCTTTTGTCATACAGTCCGAACCCGGTAAAATGCTCTATTTGCTCGGTAGAGGAAAAGCGTTTTATCAGCTTATAATAAACAGAGCGCAGATTATAAATTATCGGATTTTCACCGCTGGAAGTCTTAATGCCGCACACTATCGTGTAGCCTTCCTCCCACGCGGCGATAAATTTCGGTATCATATCCACCGGGTCCTGAAAATCGGCGGCAAGCAGGATTGTGCAGTCGCCCTCTGATTGAAGCATTCCGTAAACAGGCGAATTAAACTGACCGAAATTTTTGACGTTAAAAATCGCTTTTATATCGGCGTTTTCCGTACACATCGATTCTATGATGCCCCGTGTCCCATCAGATGAGCAGTTGTCTATAAACAATATCTCATACTTGTACGCAAGCACAGACATTTCTGCCGTTACAGCGTCGGCGATTGCACGGACATTTTCAACTTCGTTATATGTCGGAATAACAATGCTGATTTTCTTCATGTTGAAAATCCTTTCAAAATGTTTAGTATCCCGTCCCGAAATGGCACCTGCGGCTCAAAAGCCGTGTCTGCCCGCAGGTCGCTTATGTCGGCGCACAAATACATTACCGCCGATTCAGAGTAGGGTATTTCACCAAAACCGAGCTTTGCTTCGGGCGCACAGATATCGCGGATTTCTTCAAAGTATTTGCGCAGCGGAGCGCACTGGCCGCTACCGAGAACATATACGGCGTTTGCTTTTCCGAAGCGCGCCGCCAAGTAAAAAGCTTGTGCTGCATCGGCGCAGTAAAGGTAGTCCCATATCTGCTCGCCCTTTGTAAGTGAAATATGTTCGCCTGCTTTCAGCTTCCTGATAAGCTGCATCACTGCTGTGAAGTCGTTATCATTCGGACCGTACACGCTGAGTATTCGCATCCAAATATGCCGCATGCCGGTTTTAATGGCAACATCACGTGTTTGAAACATTGCCTCAAGCTTTGATTGTCCATAAGCCGTAAGCGGATGCGTTTTTGTAAGCGGCGAGAGCTTTACACCGAATTCTACGGGCCCGTATTCAGCCTGCGAACCCGCTCCCACAAAACATGTGCAGCCAAGCCGCGCGGCGGCGTTTGCCGCATCCTTCGCGTACTTAACGTTAAGCTTTTGCAGCGCAAAATCATTTCTTGCGTCCCCATATGTGCCGCTCCATGCAAAATGAAAGAAAACATCGTAGGGTTTGTCTTCCGCAACGAGCTTATCAAATTCATCCGCTGCGCACGGGTGCAATTTTACAAGCTCGCTGCTGGGAATGTTTGCAAACTTTTTTGTGCTGCTGTGATAGAGCGCAAGCACCTTTATTCCTTTAGAAATCAGCAGACGTATGAGCGCAGAGCCTACCATAGACGTTGCTCCGCTTACTATGACGCGCTTCATTGCCTCAGCCTCCAAATGCAATTTGAAGTGGGTATATTATGTAAAACACAGCGGCCGCAACCGCCCATAGCGCAAAAAACAGCTTAGGCGTAAGAAATAAAAGAAAATGCGGCGTGTTCTTTTTGCGCAAGAGGAAATGCCAAAAAATCATAAGCGCTGCAGCTATTGCAAAGATGATAAGGCCTATAATGAATAATGGTGGGGTATACGTCAGTTTAATGTGGTTTTCACCGCTGCTTTCAGCGGTTATGCCGAGGAAAAATCCGGAAATGCTCTGAGCGCCCCAGCCGCTGTCGTACGCGACGGGAACAAGCAGAACATCGTCAGCTTCGGCAAAAAACGAAGCTTCGATATTGCGCTTGTCAAACGAAACATCGGTGCGCGAAATGTCTGAGCAAAGTCGGTCAAGCGCGCTTAAGTTCAACGCGCCGATTGTGAGAGGAACGGTGCTTGGGTGAGTGGTTATCGACAATGGCTCGTTCTCAAACACGCCACACAGCAACAGCTCGTTGTTAAATGTCGCAGGGTATGTGATGTTGTCCGCGTTACCCATAGTAGGTACACAAAGCGGCTCTCCGTTGACAAATACCGTACATCTGCCGTGCGGTTTTATATAAACAGCACAGTTGCCTTCAATGTACGAGTTTTTCTCAATAGAGGATATCAGCGTACCAACACCCCCGATGCAGTTAAATAATGCGTTGTTGTTTTCAATCCAGTCCTGCGCGGTAAAATCGTACCGCAAAATTTCACCGTCTGAGACAACTCCGAACGGAAGTGTGTATTTACATTCATACAGCGTGTATCCCGAAGAGCTTTCCAGTGCGCTATAAATTGCTTTTGGCAATTCATTTGAAGAAAGCACTTCTGTGACTCCTAAAACGGCATCGGTAAAGACAGTGCCTCCGCTGTCTAAAAGACGGGTGTAAACTGCACTGTAGCCAAGCGCTTTGGCGTTTTTTTGAAGATTAGCATTTATGAGATGTGTCCAGTTGGAGAGCGCGCCGCGGCGCATCACAAACGGATAATTGGAATTTAGCGTGGCATCGGCATTTTTAACTCGCTTCACCGCCGAAGGCGCCATTTGCAACTCGTCCGCAATATTTTGCGTCACGGTTATAAAACTTCCGTTTTGCTCTACAGTCGCCCCTTTGTACGGCGGCATTCCAACCAGCACATATGCACAAAAGCATATCTCAGCAGTGAGTACGCAGGCTATGAGAGCGTTTTTCCTATAAAACAAGACATATAGGAGAAGAAACACTCCGCACATCGCCGTCGGAAAAAAGCGTGTTGCCGCAGGAGAGGATAAAGTGGAATAGCAAAAGATGAGCGCTATAGAGAAAACGACACCTAAAACTGCGCCATGTGCAGTTCGCCTGCAATCTGTGCCGTTTGGCAAAAAGTGTGCTGCTGCTGCGCAAATAAACGCAATCGGCACAAAGAAATACCGAAGTGGGCTTGTGATATATGAACCGCCGTGCCATGCAAGAGCTATAGGCTCGACAAAAATTTGGACGCAGAGCGCAAAGATGATAATAAGAGAAAATCGGGCGGTTTTCTGCCTGACGTTATTTGGCTTTGCAAACGCGGCGCTTACTATAAAGAGGAGCGGAAGCGTACACGGCATAAGCAATCGCAGTTTGTCTGTAATATTCGCGGCTCTAATTACCGACATGGAAAAGCGCATTGACGTTGCTACTTGTGCAATGTGAGGCAATATACACGGTGCGGAGAGAGCAATTGCGCCAAATGTCCAGACGCCTAAATCCAAACATATTTTCCCGCGCTCGTGAGCGGATGTAAACATCAATATGTAAACGCCCGAACATATGAGTATGGCAAGCAGAGTAATTGCCCCCAGATAATAGCTTGTACACAGCGTGATAGTGAGCATAGCCGTGTAGAGACGGCATTTGCCGCTTTTCAAGAGCCGCGCCAGACCAAGCAGGAGCAGCGGAAAAAGCGCCGCAACATCTATCCACAAGTCAAAAACATAATAGCTGAGTACATATCCTGAAAGCGCATAAATTATCGAAAAAGCGGATGTGTAAAACTTTGGTGTAGACGGAGAGGTCTCCTTTTGTAAAAACTTCATGCTGAACGCGCAGAACATAATGCGCAGCAAAATGTAAAAGGTCATACTCTCGCGCAGAAATTCACGCGGTATCAGATAAAAGAAGAACATAAACGGAGTGAACGTTATGGTCATGTTCTGCCCGAGGCCGCTGTAAACATCGAGAAACATGCTTTTTTCCGCGTGCAGCACATCGAATATATGATAATAAAGGGTGAGGGAAGACTGCCCCATATCAAAGTAGTCCGGATAAACGTTTCCGAAAGGGACAAAGCCTTTCAGCAACGCAACGCACAAAAATATCAGACCCGCAGTGAGCGGCGCCGCGAAATAATCCCCAATATTATTTTTTCTCACATGAGAACACCACCGTTCAAGGCGGATTATACTGCTTTTTTAGAGTATTGTCAAGTAAAACCGTTTCGCAGTAAAAATTGTTGGACAAGTAGGATTAATTGTGCTACAATATTTACTAGAATGGAATGTTGAGGTCTGGGACAGTGCAAAATCCTAAAAGGAGCGGGATTAAAAATGAAAAGAATTGTGATATTATGCTTGCTTGTCGTTGTGACGGCAGCGATAATTTTGTTGCCCTATGCTTTTGAATATTTTGCAACAACTTCAAATCCGCAGGGTGATGCCGTGTCATTTGAAATAGAAAAAGGCGCTTCCGTTGGAGAAATTGGTGAGACACTGAAGGAAAACGGATTAATTAGAAGCGTTAATATATTCAAAATACGAGTCAAAGAACTTAGAGCGGCAGAGAGCCTTAAATACGGTGTTTTTGAAATGCAAAAAGGACTTTGCATTCCTGATATTGTTGAAATCCTTTCCGAAGGCGGCGCGGAAGCTGACAGTGTGCGGCTTACGATTCCGGAAGGATTCAGCGTGGAGAGGATTGCGCAAAAAGTGCAAGAAATGGGACTTTGCTCGAAAGATGAGTTCCTTGTGGCTTGTAACGATGAGTATGATTATGAATTTTTGAATATGCTTCCGGAAAACGATGGCGTCATATACCGGCTTCAAGGTTTTTTGTTTCCCGACACATATGATTTTCCTAAGCAGACCACCGCACGCAATATCGTAAATACGCTGCTTTCGCAATTTGAGAAAAAAATTGCCCAAACTGAGATAGATGAGTCGGAGAGACCTCTTTATGATATTGTTACCATCGCATCGCTGATTGAGCGCGAAGCACAGCTCAAATCCGAACAAGATGCCATCTCCGGAGTTATTTACAACAGGCTGAACGATAACATGCGGCTTCAAATATGCGCGTCTGTTTTATATGTTATCACAAATGGAATGTACGATGTGACAGAGGTACTCTATAAGGACTTGGAGGTAGATTCACCGTATAATACGTATAAGGTTGCGGCGCTTCCGTGCGGACCGATATGCAATCCTGGGATTGACGCTATAAATGCGGCGATTCATCCGCAGAAACACAGCTATTTCTTCTATCATACCGATGAAAACAAAAAAGACGGAAGCCATGTTTTCACCCAGACTTACAGCGAACATCAAATTACGCAAGAGTGAGGTGCATATATGAAAATAAGAATAAAACCTCTGTCCGACCTTTTAGGAAAAAATGTTCCGCTCCCCGAATATGTGACACGCGGTGCGGCGGGAATGGACGCGTGCGCCTGTATAACTGATTGCATTACAATAAATCCCAAAGAGCGCGTTGCCGTTCCGCTTGGTTTTGCAATGGAGGTTCCGCGCGGGTATGCGGCGTTCATATACGCAAGGAGCGGGCTTGGCCTTAAAAAGGGAATAACGCTTCCTAATTGCGTAGGTGTTATAGATTCCGATTATCGCGGCGAGGTAAAGTGTGCCCTTACAAATATTTCGGAGGATGCTTTTATTGTGAATCCGGGCGATAGGATTTGTCAAATTGTGATTTCCGCCGTCATAAGCGCGGAGCTTGAAATAACCGATACGCTCTCTGATACGTTACGCGATGCGGGCGGATTCGGGTCCACGGGGATAGGGAAGAATGCGTAATATTGCAATCGATTTGGGAACCTCCAATACGGTAATATTTATGGCAGGCAGAGGCATCGTCCTGAACGAGCCTACTGTTTTGACCGTTGATGCCAATGATTTGCTTGCTGTAGCGGCAGGCGAGGCGGCTAAGAAAATGATGGGCAGAACGGGCGAAACTCTTGAAGTGATTCGCCCGCTCAAAGCGGGAGTAATTGCCGACTTTGCAGGTGCTGTGGGAATGCTGAAGGTGTTTATGAAAAAGGCATTTCGGCAGACCATGTATTCGGGGAATGTAGCGCTTTTGGCTGTTCCTTCCGTTATTTCCGCAGTTGAAAAAAGAGCTGCTACAGAAGCGTTGGCGAGGGTAGGTGCAAAAAATGCTGTTGTCATTGAATCCTCACTTGCCGCTGCACTGGGCGCAGGACTGGCAGTATCCGAAAGCGGCGGAAGTATGGTTGTGCATATCGGAGGGGGAACAACTGAAATTGCCGTAATTACGCTCGGAAAAATTGCAGTTGGAACAACTTTGCGCTACGGCGGCGATGATATTGATGAGGAGATTATAAACTATATAAAAAAAGAGAAAAATATCCTTATCGGAGCGCTTACTGCAGAGAAGATTAAGACAGAAACCGGTGGCTTGTCTGACTACGATAAAACTATTAAGCGCCGCTATCGTGGCCGCGATTTGATAAGCGGACTCCCGCGTTCGTTTTCGCTTTCGGGAGAGGAAATTCATTCGGTGTTTGAGGCGTTCTTTACGCATATTGCCGATGAAATTAAATCGGTTGCTGACAAAACGCCTCCGGAACTTACGGCAGATGTTATTGACAAAGGTTTTACATTAACGGGCGGCGGAGCCAATGTAAAAGGTGCCGTACAGTTTTTGACGGAGCAAACAAATTTCAAATGTGTTGCTGCAGACGAGCCGCAGCTATGTGCAATCAAGGGACTCGGCAAAATGCTTGAAGAAAAGACATATAAAAGGTTTTTGGAATAAAGGTGGCATTAATGAAAAGAAAATCTACCAAGGGAATTTTCGTAACACTCATCTTTCTTACAGTGCTGATTTTGACTTTGATGGCAGTTTCCACACTGAGCAAAGACCGTGCGATGTTGATAAGCGACTTTGCCGGAACCGTGGCGCAGCCATTCCAAAGCGCAATAGCTTTTATGAGTGACAAAATAACAGAAGGTGTGCAAGTCATTGCCGGTGCGCCAATGTACGCGCGGGAGAATGAGGAACTTCGGCTTCGTATAGCTCAGCTCGAAGAGGCGGCGCGCGATATCGAAACCTATAAAAATGAAAATGACAGACTGCGGGAGCTTCTGGATATGAAGAGAAATTCGCCTGCCGCAGACATGATAGGCGCGACGGTGATTGCGAGCGATATAGGGAATTGGACAAACACCTTCACTATTGATAAAGGAAGCAATGACGGTGTCTCCGTTGGCAACGCCGTACTTACGCCGGACGGACTGGCGGGATGTGTTTCCGAGGTGGGACTTACTTGGGCGAAAGTACAAACGATTATAGACGCGTCCATATCTGTCGGAGCCGTATGCGGCAGAACAAATGACAGGGGCATAGTAGAAGGGAGCTTATCGCTTTCCCGTGAAAACAGATGCGTAATGAATTATCTTAATAAGTCCTCAACGATTGTTGTGGGGGACAACGTAGAAACTTCCGGAATCAGCGGGACATTTCCTCCCGGGCTTTTTATAGGTAAAGTAATCTCGGTTGAAACAAAAGACAATGGATTGTCTGTCGCTGCGCTCATTGAACCGGCAGTAGATTTTTCAAATCTCAGTGAGGTTTTGGTCAGAAGGTGATTTGATTGACAAATGCTTCAAAAACATTATTGCTTGCTTTGGCGATACTTTTGCAAACAACGCTGCTGGGAAGAATAAGCGTTTTTGGAACGTCGCTGAATATTGTATTTCCGCTTATGCTCTCGATGGCAGTAAGCGCTGAAATTACAAGCGCCATTTATCTTGGCTTTTTGTGCGGACTTGCCATAGATGCGCTCACGGCAGGGATTTTTGGCATACACTCACTAATATATATGTATTTTGCTGTTGCTGTTTGCTTCATCTCCAGTACACTCTACGATAAGGGCATGTTTTTGCGATCGCTTTTATCGGCTCTGGTGATTTTTATCAGCGAATTTTTGCTGGGAGTCTGGACATCGCTGATTGCGCAGGAGAGCATTTTGTGGGCCCAATGTTTGAACATATCGCTGCGTACCGCACTGGTGGGCGCAGTGTTGTTTGCTGCTTTTTCGGCGTTGCTCGCTCGAATGAAGCCGTTTAGACTGACAAGAGGGATTAGAATTGAAAGGTAAGTTTTCGTTATGAATAACCGATATAAAATTCTTTATATTGTCTTGGCCGTTGTCAGCGTTGTCATTTTTATAAGGCTCTGCTCCCTCACGCTGGTTTACGGCAGCGAATATGCCGAACAGAGCGAAAAACGCCGTACACGTTCTGTCAGCGTGGAGGCGCCGCGCGGGGAGATATACGACCGTTTCGGGCGAACGATAGTGACAAATCGCATGACATTTTCTGTAAAGATTCAAAAGCTTCGCCAGAGTACGGATGAGGATATTAATGCCACAATTAAAAACCTGCACAAGCTTTTTTCTCAACATGGTGTTTTAATAACGGACACTTTTCCTGTAGAGTATGAAAACCTCCAATATGTTTTTGTTTTTGACGAAAGCTCTGATAATGCAGGCGCGAAGGAGCAGGCGTGGAAAGAGAAGTACGGGTATGCTCCGGAAGCAACGCCACAAGACGTTACAGATGGTTTTGCCAGAAAATATGCGATAGAGGAACAGGACGCACAGATGCGGCTTGCAATGGTTTCCACTCGCTTTGAAATGGAATTCCGTGATTTTTCAGCAAATACAGATTTTACATTTGCCTCCGATGCGGATATGAATATAGTCACTGCAATAAAAGAGGCGTATTCAAATTATCGAGGTGTGAACATCGAGACCGCGCCTACGAGGAGTTATCCCTACGGTACGCTTGCGGCGCATCTGCTGGGAAGAGTGGGGAAGGTAAGCAGTGAGGAATATGCCGAACAAAAGGATAACGGGTATTCGATTAATTCACTGATAGGCAAACAAGGTATAGAGAAATATCTCGAATCATACCTTCGCGGTGAGAACGGCGTTAATACCGTTGACCAGACAATTGAGGGCAAAAGCATTGATATAACGCAGGCGAAAGCGGCAAAAAGCGGCGCGAATGCAACACTCACAATAGACCTTGATTTACAGCAATGCGCCGACCGTGTGCTTGAGAATACGATACGCAATCTTCGCGTCTTTGGCACAGATGCAGACAGCGGAGCATATGCGGATGCCGGCAGTGTAGTGGTCATGGACGTATCTAACGGAGATATTTTGGCAATGTCATCTTACCCGACATATAACCCCGCAACGTTCAATGCGAGCTACACGGCGCTTTTGCGAAACTCTGCCCGCCCACTCCTAAACAGGGCGGTTGCCGGTCTCTATTCTCCGGGTTCAACGTTCAAGATGCTGATGACTGTTGCCGGCCTGGAGGAAAACGCCATTACTGCCGATGAATATATTGTTGACGGCGGCGTATATCGGTATTATAATGACTATCAGCCGGCGTGCTGGATATGGCGGCAATATGGATACACACATGGTGCAGAAACAGTCGCTCAGGCGCTCAGAGATTCGTGCAATTACTTTTTCTATGAAGTGGGGCGTCGCCTCACCATAGACAAAATAGGCGCCTATGCCGCAAAATTTGGATTTGGCTCCATTACCGGAGTCGAGCTTCCCGGAGAAGAACGAAGCGGAATTGTAGCCGGACCTGAGGAACGCGCAGAAAAAAACCAGCCGTGGTATCCCGGAGATGTACTTCAAACGGCCATAGGTCAGTCTGACACAACGGCAACTCCGCTTCAGTTGGCCGCATATGTTTCGGCGATTGCCAATGGGGGGACATATTACAAGCCGCATCTTGTACGAAATGTCAAAAACAGTGATGGGCAGACACTGTACGCGACGGAACCGGTTATTGGGTCATATATAGCAATGTCGGACTCGACGAAACATGCTGTTCACAGCGGAATGCGCATGGTTGTGACCGAAGGAACGGCGAAAAGCGCGTTTGCCGGATGTGATATTTCCGTTGCGGCAAAAACGGGAAGCGCCCAGCTGGGAAACGGCATGACCAACGGGGTGTATGTAGCGTATGCACCGTACGACAATCCGCAAATTGCGGTTGCGGCAGTTGTTGAAAAATGCGGCGGCGCAGGGAACGTGGCAAATATAGTGCGCGAGATTATAGAATGCTATTTCAGCGCGGAGACCGAAAATAATGCTGCTTCACAAAATAATGTACTGCTTAGGTAGGAGGATTACATCATGATTTATTCGGTAATAAGCGGAAAAGGCGGAACGGGAAAAACGACATTTTGCGCAAATATCGGAAAGACTCTCGCAGACAAGGGAAAAAAGGTACTCCTTGTGGATATGGATATCGGCCTCAGAAGTCTTGACATTGTGCTTGGTCTGGCCGATAAAGTGGTCTATGATATTTTTGATGTATGCGAAGGCAGAGTAGAATTAGCGGACGCGATAATTAAGCATCCAAAGCACGAGTCTCTGTTTTTGCTTCCCGCACCGCAGACTATATCCAAGTCAGATATAGCCGCTTCACAGATACGCGCTCTGTGTCGGGAGATACATGATGAATTTGATTTCGTTTTCATAGACTCGCCTCCCGGAATAGAGCGTGGCTTTGAATGTGCTGTTGCCGGAGCCGACAGGCATATCCTTGTGCTTACAGCAGATGCCGTTTGCATTCGCGGAGCAGATCGTGTGCTGGGCGCGCTGGAGGCCTTAGGAGAGGACTGTGCGCGTACAGTTATAAACCGATATCGTCCATTTTGGGCAAAAAAGAGTATAATGTCTTCCGCGGAGGACATTCTGAATACTCTTTCCACAGATTTGCTCGGCATTGTGCCGGAGTCTCGCGAAATACTCCTTACCAGCGCACTGAACGGGCGCTCAATTTCTCCGCCTCGCTCCGAGGCGTCCGCCGCATTTGCAAATATTGCCGAACGCCTGCTCGGAAACAGCGTGCCGTTGATGAAAATGAAAGAGTCGTTTTTGAGTGAAATATTCAAATAAATCAAAAATTTCTATTGACATTTTGAGCATTTTGTTTAATAATTAAAGAGGTTAATTTTTATTATAGAGAGATGTAGAGGAGGAAAATTGAGCATGCATATAGCTTTGATTGCACACGACAAAAAGAAAGAGCTTATGGTACAGTTCTGCATCGCGTATAAACGTATCTTTGAAAAACATGAACTGTGTGCTACCGGTACAACCGGAGGTCTTATAATTGAGTCGACAGGGCTGAATGTGCATAAGTTTTTTGCGGGCTCGCAGGGGGGAGTACAACAAATAGGCGCCAGAATTGCGTATAACGAAATTGATCTTGTGTTGTTTTTCCGCGACCCTATTACGGCGCGTCCGTTTGAGCCGGATATGTATAATCTGCTCAGGCTTTGCGATGTACATAATATACCGATAGCAACAAATGTTGCCACTGCAGAAGTGCTTATCAGAGGTCTTGACCGCGGCGACCTCGACTGGAGGAATATCGTTAATCCCAAGAATGAAAAGGCCGGTGCTTAAATGTCCGTATTCTTTCGCGATATTTTAGCCGTTACTCCTGAGTGGGAGCAAAAGGTTAATATTTTTGTGGAAAAAGAAAAAATTGCCTATATCGGCGGCGAAGAGAAAGCCGCCGATATAGTTGTTGACGGAAAAAACAAAATGGTTATTCCCGGACTTGTAAATACGCATTCTCACGCCGCGATGACAATGCTGCGCTCAGCGGCAGACGCTCTGCCGCTTGAAAAGTGGCTTGAGGACTATGTATATCCTATAGAAGAGCGGCTGACTCCTCAAGCTTTTTATGTCGGTTCTATGCTGGGCTTTGCCGAAATGATACAAAGCGGAGTGACGTGCGTTTCAGATATGTATATGAACCCGCGCAATGTGGCGCTCAGCGCGATTGAGTGCGGGATATCTCTCAATATCAGCCGCGGACTTACGGACGCAGGCTGTTGTTCTGTGGAGGATAATCCGAGAAATCGTGAATCGCAGGAGCTATTTGAAGAGTTTCACAATTACGACAACGGCAGGATTTTGGTTGAATTGGCGCCGCATGCAATATACGCTTGTTCTGTCAATTATCTTGAATATATTGCAAAGCTCGCACAAAAATGGAGCGTTGGAATACATACACATCTTAGCGAAACACAAAAAGAGCACAGCGAATGTATTCGCAAATATTCAAAAACCCCCGCTCAAGTTATGCATGATGCGGGAATATTTAAGTCAAGATGTGTCGCTGCGCACGGTGTGTATTTGACGGACAACGATTTATTGCTGCTTAAAGAAAATAACGTCTCTGTTGTGAATTGCCCTGAAAGCAACCTTAAACTCGGCAGCGGTATCTGTGACGTGGCACGGCTTCATAATGCCGGCATAAATGTCGCGCTTGGGACGGACGGAGCGGCAAGCAATAACAATCTTAACATGATAGAGGAAATGCATGTCGGCGCGATACTTACAAACGGTTTCCGGTGTGATGCGTCGGCCATCGGACCATCCTTTGCTTTGCGTATGGCGACGCAAAACGGTGCAGATGCGCTTGGCAGACCGAATACTGGCAGACTTGAGGTAGGCTGCTATGCCGATTTGGCGGTGCTCGATATTGATTCATTGCATTTTTATCCGCAGCGTAATATGCGTTCAAATCTTGTCTATTGCGCTCAGGGCGGGGACGTTGTTATGACAATGGCGCGCGGGAAGATACTTTACAATAATGGTGAATTTACCACTATTGATATAGAGCGGATAAAGAGTGAATTTTGCACGTTGTTTAATCTGTTGTAAAATTTGGAGGCGTTATTCATGGTGGAAGTTTTGAAAATTGAAGGCGGGCACAAGCTTTACGGAGATATAACTGTGAGTGGCGCAAAAAACGCGGCGCTGGCAATTATACCGGGTGCGCTATTGGTAGAAGGCGCCTGCCGTATTGAAAATGTTCCGTCGATACGCGATGTAAAGCTGATTTTGGATATGCTGCGTTATCTGGGTGCGAAGGTGGAACTTGAAGATTCTTCCACAGTAATCATTGACGCATCCGAGATAAAGACCTGTAAGGCGCCCTATGAAATGGCCAGCAAGATGCGTGCATCGTACTATCTTCTCGGCGCGCTTTTGGGCCGTTTCGGAGAGGCGGAGGTGGCTCTTCCGGGAGGATGCTATTTTGGACAACGGCCTATTGATTTGCACGAGAAAGGATTCCGTTTGCTCGGCGCAAACGTGCGCCAGGCCAAAGGCCAGATTATAGCGAAAGCTAAGACACTGCGCGGCGCAAGCATTTTTTTGGACAAGATTAGTGTAGGTGCAACAATAAATATAATCCTTGCAGCAGTTAGGGCGGAAGGGACCACGATAATTGAAAATGCAGCAAAAGAACCGCATATCGTAGACCTTGCCAACTTTCTCAACTCTATGGGCGCAAATATTCGCGGAGCGGGTACGGAAACAATAAGGGTAAAAGGTGTAGAGAGACTTGGCGGTGGGACGTATACCATTATTCCCGACCAGATTGAAGCGGGTACTTTTATGCTTATGGCGGCCGCTACCGGCGGAGATGTTTGCGTTAAAAACGTAATTCCAAAGCATATGGACTCGCTTTCCTCTAAGCTGATAGAGAGCGGTGTTGAAATTACAGAGTGCGATGATTTTATCCGAGTGCGAAGGAATGGCGCCATCCGTCCCGTCAAAGTTACAACCTTACCGTATCCAGGATTTCCTACGGATTTACAGCCGCAAATGGTAGCGTTTTTGTCGTGCTGCGACGGAACGAGTATTGTCACGGAAAATGTATGGGAAAACCGTTTCCAGTATATTGGCGAACTTGTACGCTTAAACGCCAATATAACAATAGAAGGGTCCAGTGCGAGAATTAACGGTGTTAAACATCTTGAGGGAGCGCCTGTGAGAGCAACAGACCTCAGAGCAGGTGCGGCAATGGTGATTGCGGGACTGGTTGCACAGGGTATTACCGAGATTCATAATCCAATCAATATTGATAGAGGTTACGAAGATTTAGAAAAAAAACTTACCGCCATAGGCGCGAAAATAGAGCGGGTAATTCAATAGCAAAGGACGTGACGGCATTGCGATTATGCAGCATTTCCTCCGGTTCCTCCGGGAACGCAACATTTGTCGAGTGCGGCGGCAGCAAACTGCTTGTAGATTGCGGCATAAGTGGGAAAGCGCTTTGCCGGGAACTGGAAACAATAGGAGTTGCGCCAAATGAGCTCCGGGGCATATTAGTTACACATGAACATATTGACCATATAAAAGGCGTCGGAATTTTAAGCCGTAAATTCAATCTTCCCATCTATGCTACCGTAGGTACGTGGAACACTATGATAGGTGTGATAGGGGAGATTTCATATGACAATATTCACTACATAGAAGCGGAAACTCCGTTCCTGGTTGAAAATGCCTTTGTCGCACCGTTTTCAACGCCGCACGATGCGGCCGAAAGCGTTGGATTTCGTTTTGAAGAGGGGAGACATACCCTTGCAATCGCGACCGACATTGGCGCTATGAGCGCATCTGTATATGAATACATTCAGGATGCGGACATAGTGCTGCTCGAGTCTAATCATGATATTGACATGCTGCTCCATGGCCCATATCCAGAACCGCTTAAAAGGCGCATTTTGAGTAGCCGTGGACATCTTTCAAACGCAGATTGCGCGCTGGTATGCCGCGCCTTGCTGAACAACGGTACGCGCGCCATTGTTTTGGCGCATTTGAGTAATGATAATAATACTGCGGATTTGGCGTTTGGAACCGTTGCCGGCGAAATTGAAAAGTGCGGCGCGAAAATTGGCAGCGATATAGACATTTACGTTGCCAATCGCCATACTGTCGGAGAAATGATTGCCATATGAATATAAAAGTTGTCACTGTGGGTAAACTTAAAGAGTCCGCGCTCATTCAGCTTTGCGCCGAATACGAAAAAAGACTTGGCAGGTTTTGTAAAATATCTTTTTGCGAGCTGAAAGATAAAAGCATTCCTAAAAATGCGAATCAAGCGCAGGTGGCAGCCGTTCTTGTTCAAGAGGGCGAGGAGATATTGAAACGTCTTTCGCATAGCGATTATGTGATAGCTCTTTGTGTAGAGGGAAAAATGCTTTCGAGCGAAGACTTTGCAAAAAAGATTTCCGATATTGTAAGCGTGTCTTCATGTATTGCATTTGTTATCGGAGGCTCTCTTGGACTTTCGGACATGGTGAAGTCGAGAGCCGATTTCAAATTGTCGCTTTCAAAAATGACTTTCACCCACAATTTTGCGCGGCTTTTTCTTACGGAACAAATTTACCGTGCGTTTAAGATTGGCGCAAATGAAGAATACCATAAATAGTCAAGCAAAAAAATTATTTTTTTTGCAATTTTTGTATTGGTATAATACATGTGAACCATAAAAAAATAGAAAATCAAAATTCA
>JAUNBL010000058.1 GCA_030527235.1 Clostridia bacterium
CACATTGGACGTTCAGCTTCTATCCTTTTTGGGTCACATCATTGTATCACATACAAAAAAAGGGCGAAAATGCTCTAAAAAACTCTTTACAAATAAGAAAAAGTGTAATATAATTTTATAGGTAATTATAGTAATTTGCATTAAGAGGGGTTTGTATTGACGAATACAATAAAAAGAGATAAGAAAAAGCTGTTTTGCCGTGCTATTGTATTTATCGCGGTTGCTTATTTTGCATTTAACATAATTTCACAGCAGTTTCAGTTAGCCTATTACAGAGCTCAGCGGCAGGAACTTGCCGCACAGATAGAGCAGCAGCAGGAGCGCTATCATGAGCTTGAGGAAGAGGCAAAGCTTTATAATACTGACGAGTACATTGAGCGCACGGCGCGGACAAGACTCGGTTTGGTTCGTGCGGACGAGACGGTTTTTGCCGAAATAGGCAAATAACAGATAAAGAGCATTTTAATTTCATTTACTATTTATAACTTGAAAGGGGTACTCTACCTATATGGCATTGGAAGTAGGAAGTATTGTTGAAGGAAAGGTGTCGGGAATAACGGGCTTTGGCGCCTTCGTTGATTTACCTGACGGAAAAACGGGACTGGTACATATTTCTGAGGTTGCGCGCGATTATGTGCGCGATATCCACGACCATCTCAAGCCGAACCAGGTGGTTAAGGTCAAAGTTTTGTCGGCGGAGCCGGGAGGCAAGATAAGCCTTTCCATTAAAAAAGCGGCAGCGCCGCGTGAGCGCGGTGTTCCTTTTTCCGGAGTGCCGGACGTGGTGGAGTTCGCGTCGGAAAGCGCGTCCTCACTTTCATTTGAGGATAAAATGGCGCGCTTCAAGCAGTTGAGCGACGAACGCATGGCGGATGTCAGACGCGGTACGGATAACCGCCGCAGTGCATATCATAAAGGTCAATGATTTTTTGGGGGACTGCCCGGCTGGTGCGAGGCAGTCCCCCAATTTGTCTATTGTATCGCTATATTATATGTGTGGTCAAGAGGCCCGCAGCCGCTTCCGAGGTTGAGGTCGGCGCGAAGCGCGCCGCTGAGGTATTCCTTGGCAAGCTTAACGCTCTCGGTGAGCGTCTTGCCGCCGGATAGATTGCACGCTATTGCCGAGGAAAGCGTACAGCCGGTGCCGTGAGTGTTTGCCGTGTTAATGCGCGGCGAGGAAAACCATGTCAGTGTATTGCCTTCGCAAAGAAGGTCCGTTGCTTCGCTTACAAGATGACCGCCTTTTACGAGGACGGCGGAATTCGTCTGCGCGGCGATTTTTTTTGCCGCAGCTTCCATGTCGGCGCGGTTTTTTATCTCAAACCCGCACAAAACCTCCGCCTCAGGTATATTGGGAGTTATCAGTCTGCCGAGAGGCAGCAGGCGGGAGACAAGCGCTTGGCGCGCATCGTCAGATATAAGCTTGCACCCGCTTGTGGACACCATCACCGGGTCCACAACTATGTTTTCGGCGGCATATTCCGTGAGCTTTTGCGCTATAACAGCGGCGACGTTAGGCTGGGAGACCATGCCGATTTTGACTGCGTCGGGACGGATATCGAGAAAAACCGCGTCCATCTGTGCGGCGACAAAGTCGTCCGGCACGTCCATAATAGCGAACACACCGGTAGTATTTTGTGCCGTAAGCGCTGTGATGACACTCATGGCATACATTTTGTGCGCTGTTATTGTCTTAATATCGGCCTGGATTCCAGCCCCTCCGGAAGAATCGGAGCCGGCTATGGTAAGTACCTTTTTAATCAAGCAAAACACCTGCCTCTTCAAATGAAGTTATATAGCGGTCCGCAATTTTTTTCAGCTCGTCCGCTCTGCTTTCGTGGCTGTCATATACTCCGATTACAACGTATCCGGCTTTTTTTGCGGTCACGGCCGCATAGAGCGCGTCTTCAAAAACGAGCGTTTGATGCGGCAAAGTCCGCATGTGCTTAGCCGCCGCGTCAAAAATGACGCTGCTGTCTTTGCCGCGTCCCACCGAGGTACATGTAAAAATCTCTGAAAAATAACCGCCCAGCGCGCAGCGGGAAAACGCGTATTCGATAAGATGTCTGTCTGTCGCCGTGGCAACGCTCATTTCAATGTTTCTCGCCTTCATAAGCTCCAAAAATTCGCGCACCCCCTTCTTGGGCTGCACGTCAAACTTGTAATGCCGCTCGATAATAGCGTTTATGTCGTCCATAATCTTTTGAGTGTCATCTGAAATATTGTACTCGGTTTGATAGTAGCGCGCCGCTTCAGCAAGGCTTAATGTCTTAAACGTTTCCCAAAGGCCTTCGCGCGGCTCAATTCCGCGTCCAATCAAATAGTCGGTGCATACGCTGTCCCATGCGTACATTGAGTCGAGAAGCGTTCCGTCCACGTCAAAAATTGCGCCCTTAATCATGGCTATCCTCCTTCTGTGTCATTTCTGACGACAGCTTGCGCAAAAGGCGGCATTCTCTTTCAATGTCATCAGCGGCGAAAATCGCGCTGACAAGAGCCACCCCGTCCGCTCCGCTGCCGTGCAGCAAGGTAATGTTGCGCTTGTTTATGCCGCCTATTGCTACCACAGGTATGCTGACAGCAGCACATATCTCGCGCAGGACGCTGATGCTGACATCGTCTGCGTCAGTTTTTGTTTGTGTGGGAAAAATCGCTCCCACGCCGATGTAATCCGCGCCGTCTTTTTGCGCCGCGACCGCCTGCGCCGCGTTTTGGGCTGACACGCCTAAAAGCAGCCTGCCGCCGGCGCGCGCACGCACGTCTCTTGCCGCCGCGTCGCACTGACCTATGTGCACCCCGTCCGCCCCGCATTTGAGCGCAACGTCCACATTGTCGTTGATAAAAAACGGCACACCGTAGCTCTTGCAGAGCGCATTTATAGCCTTCGCCTCATCTAAAAACGCGTCCTCCGCAAGCTCCTTTTCTCTCAGCTGCACACAGGTGACACCGCCGCGCAGCGCGCATTCCACACATTCATACAATGAACGCGTGCCGAGCCACGAGCGGTCTGTCACGGCGTAGAGAAGCATTGATGACCTATCTAATTTCATACTTTGCCTCCTCACAAAGAGTCTCGCCGCTCAGATTGCAAAGCGCGTCTATTATATAGCCGCGCAGCGCGGCATTGCCGTCCTCTTTGCTCATGCGCCGCACGCCTATTTCGCCGCAAATCCCGAACGCGCATACAGCTGCTGCCGCAGCATCAAGGATGTGAGCGCTGTTAGCCCCGATAAACGCCGCCATACACGCCGACAGCATACACCCCGTACCGGTGATACGGCTCATCGCCCGGTGCCCGTTGCGTATTACATAGGCATGCTGCGAATCGGCGACAATATCTATGGCGCCGGTAACGGCTGCCACAGCGCCTGTTTTGGCGGCATACTCTTTAATGAACGCCACCGCATCGTCTAAATTCTCATCGTTTACTGCGTCAAGCGCGTTCGCGTCAACGCCTTTCGTGCTGCCGCCGCCGGCGGCAAGCGCTTTAATCTCCGATATGTTGCCGCGGATAACTGAAAAGTCAATCTTTTCAACAAGCTTTTGTGCCGTGCTTGTACGCAGCGCGCTCGCACCCGCGCCCACAGGGTCCAGTAAAACGGGATGATAAAGCTCCTGCGCTCTTTGAGCTGCCGCAAACATCGAGGCAATGGTGTTTTTATTGAGCGTGCCGATATTAATGCAAAGCGCCGTGCATATTTGCGTAATGTCGGCAGCTTCGCCGATGTCGTCCGCCATTATGGGGGAGGCGCCGCAGGCAAGGAGCGCGTTGGCACAGTCGTTTACGGTTACGTAATTTGTTATGCAGTGTACAAGCGGCGCACTGCGGCGCACATTTGCAAGAATTAAATCAAATGTCATTTTTCTTACCTCCAAACAGTATGCTTAAAATTATAACTATCGCCATAACAGGCAATGTGTTGCCCAAAGGCGTGTCTATGCGCATAAATACTCGGTATATGACAACTCCAACTGCCCAGATACAGAAATTCTTTGCGTTCACGTTTTTGACCGTGAAATCCCTCTTCATAATGAAATAGTCGCAGATGAGAATTGCCGTCATCGGCGCAAAGACAGAGCCTATCAGGTACAAAAAGTCCATATATCCTGCCTCCGGCACAAAGACGGCAATCAAAACCCCGATTACTGTAACCGCAACGGCGAGCGCTTTCGCGGAGACTTTTTTGGAGATGCTTTCAAATGAAACGCCTGCGGAATACACATCCAAAAACGTCGTTGTCACCGTGGAAAAAATTACTATAATCAGAGCGGCCGCGCCCATGGACGCCTTAACCATGATTTGAGCAATGTCGCTTTCACCGGTAAAAAGTGCGGCGCCAAGGCCGATAGCGTTCATCCATGAGCTGACAATAAAATACACCGCCACGCTGACAGCGGAAGCCGCGCGTGGTTTTTGCGCGTGCATGGTGTAGTCGGAAATAAGCGGCAGCCATGAAAGCGGCATTGCGGCAACAAGCTCAACGGCGGCTCCAAATGTAATAACGTCGCTTATCTGCGCGGCCGCACCGCCGGAAAAGACAGCGCTGCTTAAGACGAGCGAGAGTATAAACAGCGCGCCCATGGCTACAGTGTTTACCGCGCTCAAATTTTTAAGCCCTATCAAAACCCAAACGATGATGAGCGCCCCTATTATAACACACCAAAGCGGAATATTGAGCGATGCCACAGCATCTGCCGCCGCTGCGCCGCTTGCCGTCATTACGGCGCTCCAGCCTATAAGCTGCAAAATATTGAGCGCTGAGAAAACCGCCCCGCCTTTTTGACCAAAAGAAATTTTGACCGTCTCCATCGCACTTTTTTGCTCCCGCGCTCCGATAAGACCCGCCGCATAAAGCGGCACACAGCCGATAATATGCCCGATAACGATTGCCGCCAAACCTTGCCGAAAGCCGAGTGAGGCAAGCAGTGTGCCAGTAAGTATTTCGGCTATCGATACAGCCGCGCCGAACCAGATGAGTCCGTTGGAAAAAACCGAGGTCTTTTTTTGCATAAGCATCACTCCGATAAAAAAAGATTATCCCAATGAGATAATCTCCGCAGCTTGCATATTTCCTACCTACGGCGGCATTATCCGCATCAGGTTGGGTCGGAGTTGATTACTCCCTCTCAGCCCGCAGTCACGAGCTCCCCTGTGAGTCATATTGTAACACCCTCGGCGCTCTTTGTCAAGCCTCAGCAAAAAAATAATAAAAGGTATTGACAAAATAAAATAAGTGTGCTATCCTAATATAAACCGCAGACGAAGAGTAAGTAAGCTGTGTTAAACCTTTTACGAGAGAGCTGCAGACGGTGTGATTGCAGCAGAAGGCGCATAGCCGAATGGACTTCGGAGGGCAATCAGAACGGGGAGTTCCCTAAGTATGTGCGCCGCAGTGAGGCGCTGCGTTAAAAACAGCCGGCATATGTTTGTATGCGCTAAGAGGGCGATGTATTCGTCAAGCAGGGTGGCACCGCAGAAGTGTGGTATACGCACTTTTGTCCCGGCATAATCTTCCGGGATAGAAGTGTTTTTTTGCGCTTTCTTCCGGAAAGAAATTTGAAAAGGAGTCCTTATCATGGCAAACGAGAAAATCCCCTACAAAATTTATCTGGAAGAAACACAGATGCCCAAGGCATGGTACAATCTCCGCGCTGATATGCGGAATAAACCGGCTCCGCTGCTCAACCCGCAGACGCTTGAGCCGATGAGCGTGGATGAACTTTCCGCAGTGTTCTGCAAAGAGCTTGCCATTCAAGAGCTTGATGACACAACGCCTTTTGTCGATATCCCGGACGAGATACTAAGTTTTTACAAAATGTACCGTCCATCGCCCTTAGTGCGCGCGTACTGCCTCGAAGAAAAACTGAAAACGCCGGCAAAAGTGTACTACAAGTTCGAGGGAAACAACACAAGCGGCAGTCACAAGCTCAACAGTGCGATTGCGCAGGCCTATTATGCAAAAAAGCAGGGCCTTGTCGGTGTGACAACGGAAACGGGCGCAGGTCAGTGGGGTACGGCGCTTTCAATGGCGTGCGCGTATCTCGGGCTTGACTGTAAGGTATATATGGTTAAGGTTTCGTATGAGCAAAAGCCGTTCCGCCGTGAACTTATGCGCACTTACGGCGCATCGGTTACGCCGTCGCCGTCAGCGGAAACTCAGTGCGGCCGCAAAATCCTTGCAGCGCATCCGGAAACAGGAGGAAGTCTGGGCTGCGCTATATCCGAAGCGGTGGAGAAGGCGGTCGGCACACCGGGGTATCGCTATGTTTTGGGCAGCGTACTCAACCAGGTGCTTTTGCACCAGTCGATTATAGGTCTTGAAACAAAGGCGGCGCTTGACAAGTACGAGATTGTGCCGGACATTATCATAGGCTGTGCCGGCGGCGGTTCAAATCTCGGCGGTCTTATAGCGCCGTTTATGGGTCAGAAGCTGCGTGGGGAGGCGGACTATAGAATAATTGCTGTGGAGCCGGTCTCCTGCCCAAGCCTTACAAGAGGCGTTTACGCGTATGACTTTTGTGACACTGGTATGATATGTCCGCTTTCCAAGATGTACACACTCGGCAGTGGGTTTATCCCCGCACCCAACCATGCCGGAGGTCTGCGTTATCATGGGATGAGCACCACGCTTTCGCAGCTGTATCACGATGGTCTTATGGAGGCGAGGTCTGTGGAGCAGACGAAGGTATTTGAGGCGGCGGAGCTTTTTGCGAGAACAGAGGGCATACTTCCTGCGCCGGAAAGCAGCCATGCTATACGCGCGGCGATTGACGAGGCGGAAAACTGCTCGCTGACGGGCGAGGAAAAGACCATCGTGTTCGGGCTCACTGGCACCGGATATTTCGATATGACCGCCTACGAAAAATATAACGACGGCAAAATGAGCGACTATGTCCCGACAGATGAGGAAATAGGGGAAAGTCTTGCAAATCTGCCTAAGGTTTGAGTACGCGGCGCAATCTGACATCAGGCAATAAAAAAGTTCAAAAATGTATGTGATACAATGATGTGACCCAAAAAGGATAGAAGCTGAACGTCCA
>JAUNBL010000018.1:0-30847 GCA_030527235.1 Clostridia bacterium
GTTACCTACCGCGCAGATAAGAATGATTATGACGATGAGCCATATAATCCATTCTCCGCAACCGCCGCCACAATTATTGCAACCAAACATTTCTCGGTAAGCTCCTTTCAAAAATGAGTGTTTCCGTGAGGCGTCGAGTTTAAGACGCTCTACACAAGTAGTTTATGAAAAATAACGAAAAGTGTTACAATATTTTGTTTGATAGGGGATTTTGAAATTGAAAGTCTTAATACTCACCATATCGGCAGGTCAGGGACATAACCAAACGTCCAAGGCAATGAAGGAATACTTCGATGAGAGTAAAATTGAGTGCAACATTCTGGACGCATATGAATTCATGAATCCACTGCTCGCCGATGCAGTAGAGAAGGGGTATCTTTTTTCTACAAAATACATCCCCAAACCT
Source organism: Clostridia bacterium (assembly GCA_030527235.1). Classification (GTDB taxonomy): domain Bacteria; phylum Bacillota; class Clostridia; order UMGS1883; family UMGS1883; genus JAUNBL01. Next base: position 407 of record JAUNBL010000018.1, read on the forward strand.
TACGGCGGTGTCTACAGGCTTTATGAAAAAAACATACCGACTATTGCGCCGGGGTTCGGAAGAACGACAAACAGGATGTTTGGTCAGAAACTGGTAAAATACATAGCGGAATACGGTCCGTCTGCCGTGATATGCACGCATCCGTTTGCGGCTCTGTTCGTGACGTACTACAACTATAAGAAAAAGCTCCCGCCGTTTTTGTCATTCGGGATTATAACGGATTTTACGGTGCATCCGTTCTGGGATGAAACCATGTTGGATTACTACGTCATTCCGGACGCGCTTTTGACAAATCAAGTCAAAAAGAAGCTCCCTGTTTTGCCGGAGCAAGTTTTGCCGTTTGGGATACCTATAAGTACTAAATTTGCCAGCTCCATGGGCGCTGCGGAGGCGCGAGCCAAATTGGGACTTGAGAATATCATGACGATACTTGTTATGATGGGTTCGATGGGTTTTGGCAACATTGCCAAGCTGATACGCGAGATGGACCTGCTGGACGGAAGCTTTCAGATTGTTGTGGTGTGCGGCAAAAACGAAAGGGCGCAGCGGCGGCTTAAGCATGAGAATTTTAGGCATAAAACACATGTGCTTGGGTATATTGATTATGTTGATATTTTGATGGATGCAAGCACTTTTATAATTACAAAACCGGGCGGGCTGACAACGTCGGAGAGTTTGGCGAAAAAACTGCCGATGATACTCACAAACCCGATACCCGGGCAGGAGGACAGGAACATGGAGTTCCTGCTTAACAATGGGGCGGCCATGAGCGTTTCGCACACATTTCATATAGATGACGCCGTGTATTGCATGATTAATGCGCCGTGGCGGTTAAAAGCCATGACAGATGCGGCCGGAAAAATAGGAAAGCCAAACAGCGCGCAGACACTTGGGGAATTTATTGCGGAAAAAGTAAAGGAGAAATGATTTATGGAACATATTGAAATTAAAAAAGGCATCAACATGTATTTTATACCGGACGGAAAATTCAAAACATTTACGGCAAGCGTACTTATATACCGAAAGCTTTCCCGTGGTGAAGTTACGAAAAACTCGCTTGTGTCGGCAATGCTGGACAAGGGCAGTGAGAAGTATGCTGATATGCGTGCAATAGACATGAAGTTAGAGTCGCTTTACGGGACGAACTTTTACAACCATACCTCGCGCCGCGGCGAGTGCCAGCTGCTGCGTGTAGGTGTGGACGCTGTGGCGGACGAGTTTTTGCCAAAGGGTGAGAATAATCAGGAAAAGGCGCTCGAACTTCTCTTTGAACTCTTGCTCAAAAGCGCATTTAGCGCCGACGCGCTCAGCGTGGAAAAACAGAACCTGCGCGATGCTATAGAGGCGGCCAAGAACGACAAGCGCTCGTACGCGATAACGCGTCTGCTTGAAGAAATGTGCAAAGATGAGCCGTATGGAACAAATACACTCGGATACGTTTCGGATATTGATGCTATTGACGCGCCGAGCCTTATGCGTCATTACCGACAGATGCTTGATGAGAGTCCTATAGATATTGTCTTTTCAGGCAACTTCGATATGGAGGCGGCGCGAGATATATGTCAAAACAGAATGGCTCAGCTGTGCGAGAGGGATGCGCGCTATCCGGAAACAGAGATAAAAAAAGAAGTGAGAGAAGTTTGTACAGTCACCGAAAAGATGGACGTTACGCAAGGCAAACTCTGCATAGGCTTCAGAACGAATACGGACCCGGTCGGCGACGACTACTATGCGCTTGTGGTTTGCAATATGATATACGGGGGCAGCGCCAACAGCAAGCTCTTTAACAACGTGCGTGAAAAGCTGAGCTTGTGTTACTACGCTTCCACGGGAATTGAGCGCTACAAAGGAATTATGACGCTGCAAAGCGGAATCGAGTTTGAAAATTTTCAAAAAGCATATGACGAAATATTTGCCCAGCTTGATGACATAAAAAAAGGAAATGTTACGGAGCATGAATTTGACGCTGCTATTAAAACTATTGAGGGCAGTCTTGCAGGACGCTATGACAGCACAGCTGCGATGGAGGACTACTATGCGTCGCAGATTATGCTCGGTACGAATATGAGCATCGAGGACTATATTGCGAAAATAAAGCAAGTGACACTTGACGACGTGGTGCGCGTTGCTGATTCAATACAACTTGATACCGTTTACTTTATGGAAGGGGAGGACGCAAAATGATATTTGAAAAAATTTACGACGAGGCTCTCCGTGAGATGGTGTGCAAAGCAAAGCATCCATCGGGGATGGACGTTATAGTGATAAAAAAGAAAGGCTATTCCAAAAAGTACGCCACTTTTTCAACCAAGTACGGTTCTATAAATACGGATTTTGTGGTGCCGGGCGAGGGAGAAGTTACTCACGTTATAGACGGCGTCGCCCACTTTTTAGAGCATAAGGTATTTGAACAGCCGGACGGGACGAACGCTTTTGAAAGGTTTGCTAAATTCGGCGGCAATGCGAACGCATTTACAAGTTTTGGCGTAACCAATTACTTGTTTTCATGTACGGACAATTTTTATGAAAACCTGGGAGTGCTGCTTGATTATGTTCAAAAGCCGTATTTCACGCAGGAAAATGTGGAAAAGGAAAAGGGCATAATTGCGCAGGAGGTGCGCATGTACGATGACGATCCCAATCAGACGGTGTTTTATAACTGCCTTAAGGCGATGTATAAAAATCACCCGGTGCGGGTGGAGATAGCGGGCAGTGTACAGGAAATCATGAAGACCACGCCGGAGCTGTTGTACAAGTGCTATAATACTTTCTACAATCCCTCCAATATGGCTCTGATAATAGTAGGCGATGTGGACGAAGAACGCGTGGGAAAGATGGCGGAGGAATTTATAACGAAGAGTGGAAACGGAGAAATAAAGCAAATATTCCCAGATGAGCCAAAGGAGATAGTTGAGTCTTATATCGAAGCGAAGCGCGAGCTTTCCATGCCATCGTTTATGCTTGGTTATAAGGACCCCGAAACAGGCGGCAGCGGTGAAGAACTGCTTCGCCGGGATATAACGTCAAGCATAGCGCTCGAACTTATCGCCGGACATTCGAGCGAGCTTTATAAAAAGCTCTACGATGCGGGGGATATAAACTGGAACTTCGGAATAAGCTACGATTATGAAACGTCATTTGCGTTCGCAGCCTTCTCAGGCGACAGCGCAGACCCCAAAAAAGTACGTGACGCAATTTTCGCCCAAGTACGCGCCATGGCGAAAACCGGCGTGGATATAGAGGCGCTGGAAAGATGCAAAAAGAAGATGCAGGGCAATATGATTCGTTTGTTAAACAGCGTTGAGCATTTGGGCAACGAGTATATGTTTTCCTATCACAGAGACGTTAACTTGTTTGACTATCCGCGAATTTGCGCTTCGGTGAATGCAGAGGATGTCAATGCGCGTATCAGTATGCTGCTTGACGAGAAGAACGCGGCGCTCTCGGTTGTAAATCCAAAGGGGTGAGCGATATGAATGTTGTTTCCTTTCCCCGCCTTTCGCTGACATTTGAACTCTCGCCCGTGGCGTTTAAGATTCCCGTGATAAATATAAGCGTGCACTGGTACGGCATTATTATTGCTTTGGGGCTGCTGCTGGGATTGCTTTTTGTAACCCATGTGGCAAAAAAACAGGGGCTTGACGCAGACACGATTACGGATATGCTGCTTTTTGCGGTGCCGACTGCGATAATCGGAGCAAGAGTTTACTATGTGGTATTCAAATGGGATGACTATAAAGACAATTTTGCGGATGTGTTCAAAATATGGGAGGGCGGGATAGCCATTTACGGCGCTGTTATAGCGGCGGTTATAACGGCGCTGGTATTTTTCAGAGTGAAAAAAATGAATCCTCTGCCGTATTTTGATGTGTGTTCGTTAGGACTTCTTATAGGACAGGCAATCGGACGCTGGGGTAATTTTGTGAATGGAGAGGCGCACGGTGGCCCTACTGATTGGATTGTCGGGATGACGATAAACGGTTCCGAGGCAGTGCACCCTACATTCTTGTATGAGTCGCTCTGGAACGTGGCGGGTTTCTTTCTGCTCTATGCGCTCTACCGGCATCGCCGTGCCGATGGAATCGGTTTTGCGAATTATTTGATATGGTATGCAGCGGGTCGTTTCTTTATCGAAGGACTCAGGACTGACAGCCTGTATGCGGGGTCGTTTCGTATTTCGCAAATAGTTGCGCTCGTGAGCATCGTTGCGGGTGTTGTGATTTATGCCTGTGTGTATTTTAAGAATAAAAAGAAAGGAAGCTTGAATTAAAGCTTGTCGTGATATGAATATGTATACATATAAACCGAGCGGCGTGTGTTCAAAGGAGATTACATTTGATTTAGATGGCGATAAAGTAAAAAATGTTTCTTTCACCGGAGGCTGCAACGGTAACCTTAAAGCGATAGCGCGCGTTGTGGAAGGCATGAGCGTGGAAGAGATAGAGGAGTACTTTCTCGGATTAAAGTGCGGCATGAAAAACACCTCCTGCTCAGAGCAGCTTGCAATAGGGGTGAGAAAAGCACTTGACAAAGCAAATGGCACGGGAATATAATATGTCGATATAAGGAGTTGGTCAAATTGGAGAAGATTGGACTTAATGAAATTCGGGAAAAATATTTAAGCTTTTTTGAGAGCAAGGGACACTTGAGGCTCGAATCATTTCCGCTTGTGCCGCAGAACGACTCAAGCCTTCTTTTGATAAATGCGGGCATGGCGCCGCTCAAACCGTATTTTACCGGCAAAGAAGTGCCGCCCGGAAAGCGCGTTACAACTTGCCAGAAATGCATTCGCACGCCTGATATTGAGCGCGTGGGAAAAACTGCGCGTCATGGTACGTTTTTTGAGATGCTCGGAAATTTTTCTTTCGGCGACTATTTTAAGCGCGAAGCCACCACATGGGCATGGGAGTTTGTGACAAAAACGCTCGCAATTCCCGTGGACAAGCTTTGGGTGACGATATATGAGGACGATGACGAAGCGTTTGATATTTGGACGCAGGAAGTCGGCGTTGCTCCCGAACGTGTTGTGCGCATGGGCAAGGAGGACAATTTTTGGGAGATAGGTACCGGTCCCTGCGGTCCGTGCAGTGAGATTTACTTTGACCGCGGCGCGGAAGCGGGCTGCGGGAGACCTGATTGTGCCGTTGGGTGCGATTGTGATCGGTTTGTCGAGTTTTGGAATTTGGTTTTTACACAGTTTGACCGCGACGAGGACGGGAATTACAACCGCCTTGCGCACCCGAATATTGACACGGGGATGGGGCTTGAACGCATAGCCACCATTATGCAGGGCGTGAATAATATTTTTGAGGTGGATACGATTCGCAATATAATGCTTGAAATAAGCCGTGTTGCGAACGTTAATTACGGCGCTTCGGAAGCAAGCGATATTTCGCTCAGAGTCATAACGGACCATATTCGTTCTACTACGTTCATGGTATGTGACGGGGTAGGCCCCTCCAATGAGGGCAGAGGGTATGTGCTGCGCAGACTGCTGAGGAGAGCGGCAAGGCATGGGAAACTGCTCGGAATCAAAAAACCGTTTCTGTTTGAAATTGCCGATACTGTGATTAGAGAATCGGCAAGCGCGTATCCCCAGCTCGCTGAAAAACGAGACTATATAAAGCGCGTGATAAAGATTGAGGAAGAACGTTTTGATGAGACAATTGACGCAGGACTTTCTATCTTGGAAGACGAGATAAAGCAGCTGGAAAAAATTCAATCAAACGTGCTTTCCGGCGAAAATGCGTTCAGGCTGTACGATACTTACGGATTCCCGATTGACCTTACCAGGGAAATCCTTGCAGAGCGTTCTATGAGCGTGGACATAGAAGGGTTTGACAAATGCCTTACCGAGCAAAAGGAGCGCTCGCGCGCAGGCAGAAAGGTTGGCGAGGAAGCTGCGTGGAGCGAAGATATATATACCAAGCTTGATTGCTCGTTGTCTACCGAGTTTGAAGGGTATACCAATGAATGCGCTGAGGCGAAAATAACGGCGATTATCTTTAATGACGAGATTACCGACAGTGTGCACGACGGGCAGGATGCTGTTATAATTACCGACAAAACTGTAATATATGGCGAGAGCGGCGGGCAAACAGGGGACACCGGAGTCATAGAAGGCGGAGGAGCAATAGCTGAAGTTGTCGGTGCGAAAAAGCTCGGCGACGGAAAAATTTTGCATTTTGTCGCAGTAAAAGAAGGGACGTTAAGCGTGGGCGACAGTGTGACGACGCGCTATGACAAAGAGCGCAGAGCAGATATTACCCGCAATCACAGCGCGACGCACTTGCTCCAAAAGGCGCTGCGTGAGGTGCTCGGAAGCCATATAGAACAAGCCGGTTCGTATGTTGACAGCGAGAGGCTGCGTTTTGACTTCTCACATTATGAGCCGGTGACGAGGGAGCAGCTGTGTGAGGTCGAGAAAAAGGTTAATGATGCCATCATGGCGGCGTTGGAGATAGAAATTCGGTACATGCCTGTTAAAGATGCCAAGGAAATGGGGGCAATGGCTCTTTTTGGTGAAAAATACGGAGATACGGTCCGTGTTGTCAATATGGGCAGCTACAGCATTGAACTTTGCGGAGGATGCCATTTGTCGAACACGTCGCAGGCGGGACTGTTCAAGATTCTTTCCGAAGGCGGAGTTGCGGCCGGCGTTCGAAGGATAGAGGCGACAACGGGACGCGGAGTGCTTGCTTATATGGCGAGATACGAGGAGATAGCGGCGCATATTGCCAGAGTGTTCAGGACAAATGAGGCGGAGATTGTAAAGAAGGCGGAATCGGTCGCCGTTGAGCTGCACGACATGCAGAAGAAATTTGAGGAGATAAAATCAAAAATGGCGGCGAACAGCGCGAAGGACCTTTTAAGCTCCGTCCGTCACATAGGCGAGGTGGACGTTGTTGTGGCGCAGATTGACGGCGTTGCCTCTGACGAGTTGAAAGCAATGTGCGATGAAATAAAAACAAAAATTTCCTGCTGTGCGGTAGTTTTGGCCGCTAACACGGGAGGAAAGATTACGTTTGTGGCTGCGGCGAACAAGGCGGCGACGGAAAAGGGTGTTCACGCAGGGAGTATAATCCGCGCTGTAACCGCAATATGCGGAGGAAGCGGCGGAGGGAAGCCGGATATGGCGCAAGGCGGCGGGCGCGATGCTATGAAGATTGACGATGCGCTTGCAAACGTGGATGAGATAATATTACAGCAGCTTAAAAAGTGAGGAGTTATATCATGGAGAATTGCTTGTTTTGCAAAATAATTGCCGGAGAAATACCTTCTCAGAAGGTGTACGAGGACAATAGGGTTTACGCATTTCGCGATATTAATCCGGCCGCCAAGTACCATGTGCTTGTAGTGCCCAAAGAACATATTGAAAGCGTAAATGACATAACTGCGGAAAACGCGGATACTATTTCGCATATTTTTCTTGTTATAAAAAAACTTGCGGAGGCGGCAGGAATTGCGGAGCACGGCTATCGGGTGGTGAATAACTGCGGAGAGGACGGCGGGCAAAGCGTCAATCACTTGCATTTTCACATCCTTGGGGGAGAAAAACTTAAAACACAGCTGTAAGGCAAAACAGAAAAATTTTTCTTGACAAAGCGCAACTTTATGGTATAATGCATTTGTCACTATGTGCGACTGTTTTTGCCCATACCGAGTCGCGAGGGGAGGGTTAGCAATGTCAGAGGTTAGACTTAAGGCTGATGAGTCTTTAGATAGCGCGCTCAGAAGGTTTAAGCGTTCTTGCGCGAAGGCGGGTGTATTGTCCGAGGTAAGGAAAAGAGAGCATTACGAGAAGCCCAGCGTAAAGCGCAAAAAGAAATCGGAAGCGGCGAGAAAAAGAAAATTCAGATAAGGTACGTACCTAACAATCGGTCACGCACGAGGTGCGCGGCCGATTTTATTTGCGGAGGTTTCCATATGACATTTGCCGTACGAAGATTCAAAATGAATGAAACGCGCGCCGTGGCAAAGCTTATATATGAGACGGTACACCGTGTCTGCGCGGCCGATTACACACCGGAGCAGCTGGATGCGTGGGCTCCGCCTAATATGGACACTCTGCGGCTTATGGCATCGCTAATAAAGAACTACACGCTTGTGGCAACAGCGGGAGGTGTTGTAGTCGGAGTCATCAGTACGGAAAACGACGGCTATATAAACCGTCTTTTTACTCACTACAGCTATCAGCAGCGCGGCATCGCATCTGCACTGCTGCTTAAGACGGAACAGTGGGCCGGAAAGCAGGGCATTCGCACGCTTACGCTTGAGGCAAGCTATACTGCGATAGATTTTTATATTAAAAAAGGCTTCCGGATAACCGGAACGGAGAAAAAGGTACGCAACGGCGTAGATTTTCTAAATACAAAAATGATAAAGGATTTGTGATTATGGTACGACTCGGTAACGATTGGGATAACATTATCGGCGGCGAATTTCAAAAGGAATACTATCTTCGTCTGCGCGAGTTTCTGAAAGCGGAATACGCCGCATATGAAGTGTATCCGGATATGCATGACCTGTTTTCTGCACTCAAGGTAACCGGCTATGCGGCTACAAAACTTGTAATAGTGGGGCAGGACCCTTACCATGAGCCAAATCAGGCCCACGGAATGAGCTTTTCGGTGAACGTGGGGGTTGAGATACCGCCTTCGCTCCGGAACATATACAAAGAACTCCATGACAGCCTTGGCTGCTATATACCAAATAACGGCTTTCTTGTGCCATGGGCAAGACAAGGAGTGCTGCTGCTGAACAGCGTACTCACTGTGCGTGCACATGAGGCGAATTCTCATGCGAACAAAGGCTGGGAAACATTTACAGATGCAATTATTGAGGCGTTGAACAGGAGAGAGGACCCGGTGGTGTTTTTGCTTTGGGGCAGCTACGCACGTAAAAAGGCGGAGCTGCTTGACAGAGACCGCCATAAAATACTCGAAGCGCCGCATCCGAGCCCACTTTCAGCAAGCAGAGGTTTTTTTGGCTGCAATCATTTTCGATTGGCAAACGATTTTCTGCTTTCACTGATAAAATCTCCGATAGACTGGCAGATACCGAACGTATAAAAATTTTTTTCCTGCGCAAAATATGCGCGGGTGATTATAATGAATTATATATGGGCATTTTTAATTGGCGGCGCGCTTTGCGCTGTAGGTCAGCTGCTGATAGACCTTACAAAACTTACTGCAGCCCGAATACTGACGTTTTATGTGTGCGCCGGAGTATTTCTTTCGCTTGTCGGCTGGTACGGGAAGCTGGTAGATTTTGCCGGTGCGGGGGCGACGGTGCCTCTCACCGGGTTTGGGTATTCACTGTATAACGGCGTAGTGGACGCTGTGGAGCAAAACGGTCTTATAGGAGTGCTTCAGGGCGGATTAACCGCAACTGCCGGAGGGATAGCCGCCGCAGTGCTTTTTGCGGCTATTGCGGCGCTTGTTTCAAAACCGCGGCCTAAATGACAAAAAAGTATTGTAATTTGCAATGGGATTATATATAATATCAGAAAAACCTTTGGGACGTGAAGGATAGATGTTCAAACGCACACGGTATGACATAAAAGCCATATTGGAGCGTGACCCTGCGGCGCGTAATGCAATCTCGGTTATACTTTTATATCCGGGATTTCATGCCGTGCTGTTTCACCGGTTTTCTCATTTGCTCTACAAGCTGCATCTGCATTTCGTTGCGCGGCTTGTTTCGCAGGCTGTACGCTTTTTTACAAACATTGAAATCCACCCCGGCGCGCAGATAGGATGGGGAGTATTCATAGACCACGGCGCCGGTGTGGTAATAGGCGAAACGGCGGTTGTGGGCGATGATTGTACCATCTACCAGGGAGTTACGCTCGGCGGGACGGGCAAGGACATCGGCAAGCGCCATCCCACCATCGGTAAAAATGTGATGATAGGCGCCGGCGCCAAGGTACTCGGTCCGTTTACTGTCGGAGACAATTCAAAAATTGCGGCAAACGCGGTCGTTCTCTCCGAGGTGCTGCCGGATTCCACATGCGTAGGCGTGCCGGCAAGGACGATTAAGCGCAAGGATAAGCGTCTCGATATGGACTGGATACATATTCCCGACCCAATTTCACAGGAGCTTTGCCGTATGCAGTCGCAGATGGAAAATTTACAGAAAGAAATTAATCTTCTTAAAGAAGGAGCTGACAAGCATTGAAGCTGTACAACACACTTACGCGCAGGAAAGACGAGCTTGTAACAGTGGAAGAAGGCAAGGTCAAAATGTATTCGTGCGGGCCGACGGTTTATAATTACTTTCACCTGGGAAACGCGCGCCCGTTTATAGTATTTGACTGTCTTCGCCGCTTCCTTGAGTATATAGGCTACGAAGTGACTTTTGTGCAGAATTTCACCGATGTGGATGATAAGCTTATCAATAAGGCGAAAGAGGAAGGTGTCAGCGTCGCCCAAATTGCAGACAAATACATAAAGGAATATTTTGTTGACGCTAAGGGTCTTGGTATTCGGGAGGCGAGCGTCCATCCGAGGGCGACAGAAAATATAGATGCCATAATCGAAATAATTAAAAAGCTTATAGACAAAGGTCATGCGTATGTCTCGGACGGAGATGTATATTTTGATACCCGAAGCTTTGCGCAGTACGGCAAACTCAGCCATCAGTCACAAGACGACCTTGAGAGCGGTGTGCGTAAATCCTTAGAACAAAATAAGCGCGATGATTCTGATTTTGCGCTTTGGAAGAAGCAAAAGTCGGACGGAGAAATTGCGTGGGACAGCCCGTGGGGAAAAGGCCGTCCCGGTTGGCACATCGAGTGCAGTGCAATGGCAAACCGCTATTTGGGAAAAACGATAGATATTCACAGCGGCGGGTTCGACTTGATTTTCCCTCACCATGAAAACGAAATTGCGCAGTCGGAATGCGCCAATGATGCTCCATTTGCAAACTATTGGCTGCATAACGGTTTTATAAACGTGAATAATGAAAAAATGGCGAAAAGCGCGGGTAATTTCTTTACAGTGCGTGATATCGCAAAGGAATACGAATATGAAGTGATTCGCTTTTTCATGCTCTCCGCTCATTACAGGAGTCCGATAAATTTCTGTAAAGAGCTTATGGACAGTGCAAAGAACGGACTTGAGAGAATCTATACATGTCTTGACAATTTAGAGTTTATTGCCCAAAACGCGCAAAGCGGAAGGCTTTCCGATAAGGTGAAGAATGAATTTGAGACGCTCAGACAAAAGTTTATTGATGCTATGAGCGATGACTTGAATACGGCAGACGCCATAAGCGCTATTTTTGAGGGAGTGCGTTTTATAAATTCCGAGGAAGGTCTTACTATGGAAGACATAGACTATGTGCGCGAAGTGTTTGCGGAGCTTGGCGGTGTATTGGGTCTTTTTGAAAACAGACGAAAGGAATCTCTCGACGAACGTGTAAAAAAGCTGATAGAGGAACGCCAGGAAGCCCGCAAGGCGAAGAACTGGGCTCGCGCCGATGAGATACGTGACAGCCTAAAAGCGGAGGGAATCGTACTTGAGGATACGCCGAACGGAGTTAAGTGGAGAAAAGAGTCATGAGCCTTTTCTTGAGAAAACAGCTTAACCCCAACGATTACTCACCACTTGCCCTTGCGTATCTGGGTGATTGTGTGTATGATTTGTTTGTGAGAGCGCGCCTTTTGGAGGAGGGAAATCGCCTTGTAACGCAGCTCCATACTGAAGCCGTGGGTTCGGTCAACGCGAAAGCGCAGTCGGAAGCGGCGCATTTCATTGAGGATATGCTCACTGAAAATGAGGTGCGGGTTCTAAAATGGGGCAGAAACGCGAAGAGCAACACCACGCCGAAGCATGCAAGCGTTACCGACTATCGCTGGGCGACAGGTCTGGAGACGCTGATTGGATATTTATACATGGATAACCAAATTGAGCGGCTTTGCGAAATTTTAGAAGCTGCATATAAAATAAGAAGGGACGATACGAAATGAACAAGACACAGGTTGCAATACACGCTTATAACGCGCGCAAACACGCACTTGAGGGGATTTACAACGCGCAGTCAGGTCATCCGGGCGGGAGCCTCTCGATATGTGACATACTTTCGGTGCTTTACTTTGAGGTTATGAACATAGACCCAAAGGACCCCAAAAATCCTGAGCGCGACCGGTTTGTGCTTTCAAAGGGACATTGCGCTCCTGCGTTATACGGAATACTTTCGGAACGAGGTTATTTCCCGACTGAAGACTGCGCTGCGCTAAGGCGCACAGACAGTTACATACAAGGACATCCGGATATGAAGGGTGTGCCCGGTGTTGATATGTCCACAGGCTCGCTTGGACAGGGAATAAGCGCAGCGTGCGGCATGGCATTGGCTGCAAAAAAGACGGACAAGGATTACAGAGTTTACGCTATCCTCGGTGACGGAGAACTTGAGGAAGGTCAGGTTTGGGAGGCGGCGATGTTCGCCGCACATTATAAGCTGGACAATCTTACTGCGTTTATTGACAATAACGGACTTCAGATAGACGGAAATATTGATACAGTTATGTCGCCAAATCCGATTGACGAGAAGTTCCGCGCGTTTGGCTGGAATGTGATAGCTATTGACGCACATGATTACGATGCTGTGCAAAATGCTGTAAACGCTGCAAAAACCGTAAAGGGGAAACCCACAATGGTGTTGGCTCGAAGTGTGAAGGGCAAGGGCGTATCCTTTATGGAAAACAACCCCGCATGGCACGGAGCAGCGCCTAAAAAGGAGCAGTATGAGCTTGCGATTAGCGAACTTGATGCAAAAATTGCAGAACTTAAGGCAGGAGGTACAAAATAATGGCGGACAAAAAAGCGACACGTGAAAGCTACGGAGAAGCGCTGGCGGTGTTCGGCGAAAAATATGACTTTTTAGTGATGGACGCTGACCTTTCAAAATCGACAAAGACTGATACATTTAAGAAAAAGTACCCCGAGCGCTTCATAAACACCGGAATTGCCGAAGGCAACATGATGGCGACGGCGGCGGGTATAGCCACGACAGGACGCACGGTTTTTGCAAGCTCGTTCGCCATGTTCGCCGCAGGACGGGCGTTTGAGCAGGTTCGCAACTCCATTGCGTATCCTAATCTCAATGTGAAAATAGGCGCTACGCACGCAGGTATCTCCGTAGGGGAGGACGGCGCGAGCCATCAGTGTCTTGAAGATATAGGCGTCATGCGCACAATCCCAAACATGACTATTATTTCGCCTGCGGACCACGCCGAAACAATGGGCGCGGTAGAGGCGGCAATTAAGCATGATGGTCCGGTATATTTGCGCTTTGGGCGTCTTGGAGTGCCGCAGATTTTTGACGAGAGTGACTATAGGTTTGAACTGGGGAAAGGCGTTATGCTTGCGGAAGGCAACGATGCTGCGATTATTGCCAACGCGCTTATGATAACGCCGGCTCTTGAGGCGCGCGAGCTGCTCAAAAACGAAGGCATCAATGCACGAGTTATCAATATACATACAATTAAGCCTATTGACAAAGAGATAATAGCGTGTGCGGCCAGAGAAACGGGCGCGATTGTTACGGCGGAAGAGCATAATGTGCTTTGCGGCCTCGGCAGTGCGGTTGCGGAAACGGTGTGTGAAACTTGCATTGCACCTGTAATGAGAGTGGGTACGCAGGACGTGTTCGGCCGCAGCGGAAAACCGGCGGAGCTTATGGAATTGTACGGACTTACGGCGGCAAATATTGCTCAAAATGTTCGGACCGCCATAGCTGTAAAGAAATCCAGATGACGGACATTTCTACACTGAACGAACGACAGCGCGCTGCGGTCACGCATACGGAAGGTCCGCTTCTTGTGCTTGCGGGTGCGGGCAGCGGTAAAACACGCGTGCTTACATATCGTATCGCATATCTGATTGAGAATAACTTTGCCGCCCCGTGGAACGTGCTTGCGATTACATTTACGAACAAGGCCGCGGCTGAAATGGCGCGCCGCGTGGAAGAACTTATAGGCGCGGCGGCGAACGATATGTGGGTCAAGACGTTTCATTCAGCTTGCGTGCGGATTTTGCGCCGCGAAATTGAACACATAGGTTACAAAAACGGCTTCAATATTATTGATGCCGATGACCAAAAGAAAACGCTCAAAGAGTGCCTTTCAGAGCTAAATATAAGCGATAGGGAGCTGCCGGTCAAGTCGGTGATGAGCGCGATTTCTTCTGCCAAGGACAGTTTGCTTGACCCGGAAGCGTATGCGCAGTCGATAGCCGGAGAGTATCGTATGGAGGTTATAGCGAAAATCTACGCGCTATACCAGAAGAAGCTCAAAACGGCGAACTGTCTTGACTTTGACGACCTTATAACAATGACTGTCAGGCTTTTTCGTGAACATCCGGATGTGCTTGAGGTTTATCGCAAAAAGTTTCGCTATATCTTAGTTGACGAGTATCAGGACACAAACAACGCTCAAAACGCTCTCATATTGCTTTTGGCGCAGGAACACCGCAACCTCTGCGTTGTGGGCGACGATGACCAGAGTATATATAAGTTCCGCGGAGCAAATATTCAAAACATACTGAATTTTGAAAAAGCTTTTTCGGAATGCACAACAATTCGCCTTGAGCAAAATTACCGTTCTACACAGAATATTCTTGATGCTGCGAATACGGTTATAAAACACAACACATCGCGCAAAGGTAAAAACTTATGGACCGATGCGGGCTGCGGAGACAAAATAACGGTTAAGCGCGCGCGCAATGAAAGAGATGAGGCTGCATATATAGCTGATGAGATTGAGAAATATGTGGCCGACGGTTATAAATATGCTGATATGGCAATCCTTTATCGTGCAAACAGCGCGTCGCGTTCGCTCGAGGAAGTATTTATGTACCGCGCGTTGCCGTACCGTGTGCTGGCGGGGCTTCGGTTTTACGACAGAATGGAAATCCGCGACATGGTGGCGTATCTTCGCTTGATACGAAACAATGATGACGATATAAGCCTTAAGCGTATTATAAATACGCCTCCGCGAAAAATAGGCAAGGTGACGCTTGACAACATCGCCGCTGTTGCCGCCAGAGAGAATACGAGCATGTTGGAAGCTATACGCCGCAATAAGAGCGAGATGAAGGAAAGTGTCGCCGGTTTTGCCGATTTAATCGATAGACTCACTGCGGACTCGCAGACGGCAGCAATCGATATTTTGGTGGAAAGCGTTTTTACCCAAAGCGGTTATTCGACGTTCCTTGAGAGCGACCCGAAGGGCGAGGACCGCGCGCAGAATATTGGCGAACTTATAAGCGGCGCGAAGAACTATGCCGATAACTTTCCGGAGGCGACGTTTTCGGATTATATGGATTCCATCGCCTTAATAAGCGATATAGATAATTATGATGAGAATATGGATGCCGTGGTTCTTTTAACGGTTCATGCGGCAAAGGGTCTTGAGTTCCCGATTGTATTTGTGTGCGGGATGGATGAAGGCGTTTTCCCGTCGATGATGTCCCAAAACGATATTGAGGACCTTGAGGAGGAACGCAGGCTGTGCTATGTGGCGATAACCCGTGCGCAAAAGATTCTTGAACTGACGGGCGCGCAGTGCCGCACTCTTTACGGGAAAACATCCGGCTTAGTACCTTCCCGTTTTGAAAGAGAGATTCCGGATGACCTTAAGAATGTAGTAGAAGAAGCGACGGCAGTTTTCGGGGAATACGACTTTCAGCCGCGAAGCACGGGCAGCAATGTATACGTGCCGCCAAAACCAAAAACCTATAGCGGTGATACAACGCTTCGCCCCGGAGATATTGTGACGCACAAGAAGTTCGGACGCGGATGCATAGTTTTGGCGGAGCCGGTAGGCAACGATGTCCGTTATGAAGTTGCGTTCGACTCAGTGGGAACAAAATCACTGCTCGGATTGTATGCGAATTTGAAAAAGGAGTAGACAGGCTTATGGATTACAGCTTCAAACCAATCGAAAAGAAATGGCAGGAGCATTGGCGGGAGAATAAGACGTTCTCGGTTCAAAACGAGTCGGATAAACCCAAATTCTTTGCCCTTGTAGAATTCCCTTACCCATCGGCGCACGGGCTGCACGTGGGACACCCTCGCTCGTACACTGCGCTTGATATAATCGCGCGCAAACGCCGTATGGACGGTTACAATGTGCTTTATCCTATGGGGTGGGACGCATTCGGACTGCCGGCGGAGAACTTTGCCATTAAAAATAAAGTTCATCCGAGAACTGTTACAAACGCTAATATAGCCAACTTCAAACGCCAGCTTATCAGCCTGGGGTTCTCGTTTGACTGGGACAGGGAAGTCAATACGACCGACCCTGCGTATTATAAATGGACACAGTGGATTTTTCTCAAGCTTTTTGAGAAGGGGCTTGCCTATAAGCAGGAAATGCCTATAAACTGGTGCACGAGCTGTAAGTGCGGCCTGGCCAACGAAGAGGTCGTAAATGGAGTCTGCGAGCGCTGCGGCGGCGAAGTTGTCCAGAAAAAGAAAAGTCAATGGATGCTCAGAATAACTCAATATGCCCAACGGCTTATTGATGACCTTGACGAGGTGGACTATATAGAAAAGGTTAAGATTCAGCAGCGAAACTGGATAGGCAGGAGCGAGGGCGCAGAGGTCATGTTTAAGCTTACGACAGGAGATTGTGTAACAGTATATACAACGCGCCCCGATACGCTTTACGGCGCGACGTATATGGTGTTGTCTCCAGAGCATCCGTTTGTGACCGATAATATACAGCTGTTTCATAATGCGAAAGCAGTTGAAGATTATATTGCGCAGTCTCAGAAAAAGAGCGAGTTTGAGCGTACAGAACTTGATAAAGAAAAAAGCGGCGTGCCGCTCGATGGTGTGATGGCAATTAACCCTGTAAACGGCAAGGAAATACCTGTGTGGATTTCTGACTACGTTCTCATGACGTACGGGACGGGGGCAATAATGGCAGTGCCCGCTCACGACGAGCGCGACTGGGAATTTGCAAAGAAGTTCAACCTTCCGATAATTAAAGTAGTGGACTGTGACGTTGATATTGAAACACAGGCCTTTACAGATGTTGCAACGGGAACCATGGTTAATTCCGGAAGCCTGAACGGCCTTTCCTGCAAAGATGCAATAGCCCAAATAACCAAAGAACTTGAAGAAAAAGGCATAGGGCATAAAAAAGTAAACTATAAATTGCGTGACTGGGTATTCAGCCGCCAGAGATACTGGGGCGAACCGATACCGCTTGTCTACTGTCCGCACTGCGGATGGGTGCCGGTTCCCGAAAACTCTCTTCCGCTGCTTTTGCCCGAGGTTGATAATTACGAACCTGCTGAGAGCGGAGAGTCGCCGCTGTCAAAAATCGAAAGCTGGGTTAATACCACGTGTCCCAAATGCGGTGCGCCGGCAAAGAGAGAGACGGACACAATGCCGCAGTGGGCGGGTTCAAGCTGGTATTTCCTGCGTTATTGCGACCCGCATAATGATAAGGTCATCGCCTCAAAAGAGGCGCTTGAATATTGGCTGCCGGTTGATTGGTATAACGGAGGCATGGAGCATACAACGCTGCATCTGCTCTATTCGCGGTTTTGGTATAAGTTCCTCTACGATATTGGTGTTGTGCCCACAAAGGAGCCATATCACAGGCGCACGAGCCACGGCATGATACTTGGCGCCAACGGGGAGAAAATGTCCAAGTCGCGGGGCAACGTTATCAATCCCGACGATGTGGTCGATGAGTTCGGTGCGGACACGTTCAGAACATATGAGATGTTTATCGGGGCGTTTGACCAGTCTACGCCGTGGTCGCAAAACGGAGTGCGCGGCTGTTATAAGTTTTTGGAGCGCGTATGGAACCTTCAATCGATTCTTTGCGGCGGATTGGTGCGCCGCGAGATGGAAACACTGGTACACAAAACGATAAAAAAGGTTACCGAGGATATTGAGCGCATGAAGTTTAACACAGCTATTGCGGCGCTGATGACTTTTGTCAACGAGGTAAACCGCGTTGGTAGTATTACAAAAGGTGAAATGGAAATATTTTTAACGCTGCTCAATCCCATAGCTCCGCATATTACCGAGGAATTGTGGTCCAAGTTCGGAACCGGTGAGCTCGCGTACAAACAATGGCCTGAGTATGACGCGGACAAAGCGTTTGACAGCACGATAGAGATAGTCGTTCAGATAAACGGGAAAATTAAAGACAAGCTGACAGTAAGCGCCGATTGCGACAAAGCTGCGCTCGAGAAAACAGCGATGGAAAGCGAAAAAATACGCGCGCTAATCGCGGACAGGCAAATTGTCAAGACTGTCGCAGTACCGGGCAAGCTTGTTAATATTGTTGTGAAATAGGTGATTGTGTGAAATATAAGAGTACACGTGATTTTCGGGTGAGCGTCACTTCTGCGGAGGCGATTGTAAAAGGCCTTTCGGAAGACGGCGGGCTGTTTTTACCCGAAAGTATTCCCTCCGTTGATATAGCGCCGCTGGTGAACCTTTCCTACCGCGAGCGCGCAAAGGCGGTGTTTTCGTATTTCCTTACTGATTTTACGGCAGATGAAATTGCCGATGCGGTGGATAAGGCATATACGAAGGAAAGCTTTGGCACAGAGCAAATTGCGCCGCTCAGAAAGCTTGACGAGTCGCGTTATGTTTTGGAGCTTTGGCACGGCCCAACCTGCGCTTTTAAGGATATGGCTCTGCAAATTTTACCGCATCTTCTGACAACTGCGGCAAAAAAAACGGGCATGGACAAAGAAATAGTAATCCTTGTAGCCACGTCAGGAGATACGGGAAAGGCGGCCTTGGACGGGTTTGCCGATGTTGCCGGAACTAAAATAATAGTGTTCTATCCGCAAAACGGCGTAAGCCGCATACAGAAGCTGCAAATGTGTACGCAGCGCGGCGAAAACGTGTATGTTGCGGCGGTTGACGGAAATTTTGACGATGCCCAGAGTGGTGTAAAGGCAATTTTTACAGATAAAGCATACGGGATGAGGCTGAGTGAAGCTCAGTATGTACTCTCAAGCGCCAACTCAATAAATTGGGGGCGTCTCTTGCCTCAGATAGTCTACTATATATCCGCTTATTGCGATATGGTGCGCACAGGCGAAATACGCTGCGGTGAAGCCGTTAATGTTTGCGTTCCGACGGGGAACTTCGGTAATATTCTGGCTGCGTATTATGCAAAGCGGATGTCTCTCCCGATTAAAAAACTCATCTGCGCGTCAAATCGCAACAAGGTGTTGACAGACTTTTTTGCGAGCGGCACATATGACAAAAACCGGGATTTTTACACGACGGTTTCTCCGTCGATGGACATACTGATTTCCTCAAATCTTGAAAGGCTATTGTATCTTCTGACAGATGGTATGTCAGGCGAGGTAGCAGAGTATATGAAGTCTCTGTCAAAAAACGGAAAGTACACTGTTTCCAAGGCTCTTCACGAGAGAATCAAGGCTGAATTTGCGGGTGGATATAACGATGATGAGGAGTGTAAAAAGACCATATCTGAAACTGCGGCCAAGTACGGATATATCATTGACACACACACCGCAGTGGCGATGGGTGTATATACCAGCTATGCGTCAGCAGCGCAGGATGACACTAAAACAATCATAGCTTCCACGGCAAATCCGTTTAAGTTTAATGAGGCAGTGCTTTCTGCGCTTTGCGGTGATGCTGCAACTCAAGGGAAGGACGAATTTGAAATGATAGATGCGCTTTCCGAGAAGTTTTCGCTCGATGTTCCGCAGCCGTTGAGGGAATTGAAAACGCTGCCGGTGCGCTTTGACGACACATTTGAAAAAGGCGCCATGCGTTCTGCAGTCAGCGGTTTTTTAGGCATTTAACAAAAAAATACAGGCTGTCACCAGGCAGCCTGTATTTTTGGAAAACATTATTGCCCGCAGCAATTCTTTTTAGCGTAAGTTCCGCAGTCGGTTTCATTTGAGCCATCTCCGTGGTGCTTCACAACGTTGATGGCGTTGGCTGTGCATTCGTTGCTTTCCGTATGGTACTCACAGCTGGATACGTCGCAGCGAACATTTGCGATAGGTGTGGATTTTGAACTCATGATATTAAACACTCCCTTCGCGATATAGTTTGTACAGTTTGCATTGAAATATACGGAGGTTATTTATGGCAGTTTTTGCTCTTTCGGATTTGCATCTTCCGCTGGGAATTGACAAGCCAATGGATGTTTTCGGGTCGGCGTGGGAAAACTACGTCGAGCGGACTCGGCAAAATTGGAACAAAACCGTTAGCCGAGATGATGTTGTAATAATAAACGGAGACGTTTCATGGGCGATGTATCTTAATCAAGCTGTGCGGGATTTTGAATATATAGCCGCACTTAACGGTATAAAGCTGATAAGCAAGGGCAATCATGACTATTGGTGGGAAACCTTAGCCAAACTTAAGCAGTTCTCATATGAGCATGGTTTTTCAGATATTCACTTTCTGCACAACTGTGCATACGCGGGCGAAGATTTTGCCGTTTGCGCGGCACGTGGTTGGATTTCGCCTTCAGATAGGGAGTTTCGGCAAGTGGACGAAAAAATATACAACCGCGAACTCATCCGGCTTCAAATGTCGCTTGACGCCGGCAAGGCGCTGGGAAAAGAAAAGTTGATTGCAGCTTTGCACTACCCTCCGGACGAGGCAATGAGCGTACTCATGGATGAATATGGCGTCTTTGCTTGTGTGTTTGGACATTTGCACGGGAAGAGAGCGCAAGAGTTTATTCCGCGCAGAAACAACCAGTTCCTTGTTTCTGCGGACTATCTTGGTTTTGCGCCCAGAAAAATTATGTGAAAATTAACTATTGCTATTTTCAATGCAATATGTTATATATATTCTTTAGTGTGAATTAGGAGGAGTTTGTATATGAAGGTATTGAAATGTGAAAAGAAGGAAAAAAACACAGTTTATCTGGAGATTGAGGTAGACAGCGCCGTTTTTGAGCAGGCTGTTGCCAAGGCGTACATAAAAAACGCCGCGAAGTTTAGCATACCGGGATTCAGGAAAGGACATGCGCCGCGTAAGTTGATTGAAAAAATGTACGGCGCCGGAGTGTTTTACGATGACGCTGTTAACATTATTTGCCCCGATGCATATAATGAGGCAGTAAGCGAGCAGGGCATAGAGGTTGTTGACCGGCCGACAGTGGATATAGTAAAAATCGGCGCGGGTGAGAACTTTGTGTTCTCCGCAACCGTTACCGTGAAGCCGGAGGTAAAGCTCGGAAAGTATAAGGGAGTAAGCGCAAAAAAGGGTATTGTAAAAGTCTCAAAAGCGGAGATTGACGTGGAGCTTGACAAACTGCGCACCGATAATGCACGCATTATTACGTTTGAAGAAGGAGCGCCTGAAAACGGAGATACGGTTACGCTTGACTATGAGGGCAGTGTGGACGGCGTTGCGTTTGACGGAGGCAAGGGCGAGAACTTTGAACTGAAGCTGGGCAGCGGCACGTTTATTCCCGGATTTGAGGAGCAGCTTGTGGGTAAAACGGTCGGGGAGGAAACTGATGTGAAGGTGACGTTCCCGGAGGAGTATCACTCAAAAGAACTGGCAGGCAAAGAAGCGGTCTTTAAGTGCGTTATTCACAAATTCACAAGAAGCGAGCTTCCGGAGATGGACGATGAATTTGCTAAAGACGTGAGCGAGTTTGATACTATGGAAGCTCTGAGGGCAGATATTGAAAAGAAGCAGAAAGAGAACAAGAAAAAGCAAGTTGAGGCGGAGTTTGAAAACGCTGTAATTGACGCTGCTCTCGAAACAATGGAGGCGGACATCCCGGAGTGTATGATAGAGCAGCAGACGGATTCTTCCATCCAAAACTTCGCGTATCGTATACAGAGCCAGGGTATGCCTTTTGAGCAGTATCTTCAGTACACGGGTATGACTATTGAAAAGCTCAGAGAGCAATTTCGCGAACAGTCAGAGAAGAACGTCAAGGCGGGACTTCTGTTGGAAGAGGTGGCAAAAGCTGAGAACATCTCCGTAACAGATGAGGATATCGCGGCGGAGCAAGCGCTGATGGCAGAGCAGTATTCCATTGACGCTGAGAAAGTAAAAGAACTTTTTGAAGCAAACGCCGAGTCTCTGAAAGCGGATATCAGAACGAAAAAAACAGTCAAGTTTCTGGTGGATAATGCCAAGAGCGCACGCAGCGCAAAGAAAGAAGAGAAAGAGAAGGAGGAAAACTAAATCATGAGTTTAGTACCATATGTAATTGAACAAACCTCTCACGGAGAACGCTCGTATGATATTTTTTCGAGGCTCCTTAAAGACAGGATAATATTTTTGGGCGAAGAGGTAAACGATGTAACGGCAAGTCTTGTTGTGGCGCAGCTCCTTTTCCTTGAGAGCGAGGACACCGACAGAGACATATCGTTTTACATCAACAGCCCCGGCGGCTCCATTACTGCGGGAATGGCGATTTACGACACGATGAACTATGTTAAATGCGACATTTCCACGATATGCGTAGGTATGGCGGCGAGCATGGGCGCGTTTTTGCTCAGCTGCGGAACAAAAGGCAAGAGAATCGCGCTCCCGAACAGCGAAATCATGATTCACCAGCCGCTGGGAGGTATGCAGGGTCAGGCGGCCGACATAAAGATTCATGCCGACAGAATAATTCAAATACGAGACAATCTTAACAAAATTCTCAGCAAGAACACCGGTCAGAGTATTGAAACCATCGCCAGAGATACTGACAGGGATAACTTCATGACGGCGCAGCAAGCACTCGATTACGGTTTAATTGATAAAATTATTGAAAAGAGATAGTGTGAGGGTTTTATGGCAAAAAAAGAAGAAACAGTAATGTGTTCGTTCTGCGGCAAAACGCAAGAGGAAGTCAGCCAGCTTGTTGCGGGGCCGACGGCTTATATATGCGATGAATGCATAGAATACTGCCATGGAATCCTGGGAGTATCGCATGCATATACTGCGCCTTTACCTGATTTAGACGATGCGCAGATAAAAGATGTCCCGATACCGGCGGCTATAAAAGAGGTTCTTGATGAATATGTCATTGGTCAGGAGCGAGCAAAGCGGGCGCTGGCTGTTGCTGTGTATAATCACTACAAGCGCGTTTTGAATCCCAAAAGCGATGATGACGGCGTTGAAATTCAAAAGAGCAACATACTTATGATGGGGCCTACCGGGAGCGGAAAAACACTCCTGGCCCAAACGCTTGCCAAAATCCTTGACGTACCGTTCGCGATTGCCGATGCAACTACACTCACCGAGGCCGGCTATGTGGGCGAGGATGTGGAAAATATCCTTCTTAAGCTCATTCAGGCTGCCGATGGAGATATTAAACGCGCTGAGCACGGGATTGTCTACATTGATGAAATTGACAAGATTACTAAAAAAGGTGAAAATCTTTCTATTACACGCGATGTAAGCGGGGAGGGAGTTCAGCAGGCGCTGCTCAAAATCCTTGAAGGCACTCTGGCCTCCGTACCTCCGCAGGGCGGGCGTAAACATCCGCAGCAGGAGTGTTATCAGATAGACACGACGAATATTTTGTTCATATGCGGCGGAGCGTTTGCAGGACTTGACAAAATAATAGAAAAGCGTGTAGGGAAGCAGGGAATAGGCTTTGAAAGAGAAGTGCACAGCCGCGAAAGAAGCGATATCGGCGAGGTGCTGCGGGAGGCGGAACCGCGAGACTTGCTTAAATTCGGACTTATTCCGGAGTTTGTGGGCAGGGTGCCGATTATAGTTTCGCTTGATTCGCTTGACGAAGGCGCGCTCAAACTGATTCTTACGCAGCCTAAAAATGCGCTTGTAAAGCAGTACAAAAAGCTTTTTGAGTTTGACGATGTCGAGCTTGAAATAACACCTTCTGCACTTAGCTTTATTGCCAAACGAGCCATAGAAAGGAAAACAGGCGCGCGCGGGCTGAGGGCAATTATGGAGGAAAAGCTTAACGATGCGATGTTTGACATTCCCTCAGACGAGACGATAGAAAAAGTCGTGTTTGATGCTGCGGCTTTTGACGGCGGAAAACCTAAGATTGTGCGCCGCGGAAAAAAAGAACGCGAGATTTCATAAAAAAATATTGACAAACGCATGTTGATGTACTAAAATAAAAAGGCGGGTTTGAGAAAACCTGCCTCAATAGTGCCGAATTGTGTAATGGTAGCACGACAGACTCTGACTCTGTTTGTCTGGGTTCGAATCCTAGTTCGGCAACCACCTCGGAGCAAGCTTTTGTTACTTGCTCCGGTTTTATTTTTAACCCCCGAGAAAACAAAGATAGTGTTGTGAGGGAGATTAATATGCCTGAAAGTAAAAAGACGAAAATGCACCGGGAAGTAGTGGAGGCCTTCAACTCCGGCATGTCAAAAGAGGAGATTAGCAGCAAACTCAAGATGCAGGAACGGGAAGTTTACAGGGTTTTACTGACATATGAGCTCGTAGAGGACCCGCTGTATGAAAAAATCGTATACGCAAAAATGCTGGGTATGCGCTACTACGAGATACTTGATTTGCTGAATATATCTGAAATGACACTCTATAATCATTCTCCATATAAAGCTAAGGACCCAAGTCTTATGCCGCACCGAAGACCGTTTTCTGATTTTTACTCTCTGGAAGGCGTTCGCTGCGGCAGCGAAAACTACTGCTACTAAACTCTATCCTATTTAATGCAGAAACGGCATCTGTGAGCTATTCATAGATGCCGTTTAACTATTATGATAGCGATTCAATTTGAGCGTCTGCTATTTCAATAGCGTCTTTAAGAGGCTTGATGGTATTGTTTTCCCAGAGCAAAACCTTGACAGCTATACTGCCGCTGCTTTCTACATCAACGTCATCGGCGCTCAGCAGGTTCTTGAAAATGTTTGCAAGCTGGCCAAACTCGTCATACACCGCGACATATACAGAGCAGCTTTCCGGCGAAAACTCGTCCGAGGCCGTTAGGTGGTATGATAGCTTGCCTCTGTTTACAGAAATACTTTCCACTGAGATGGGAGGGTTGTCTGTTGGCAGAGTACTGCCGTTTATGTTTATCTCAAATATTGACGGTGCAACATATTTTGTCCTTTCAGACCATAAATCACATGAAAGCACTTTTACAATGACATACCGCGCTGCGGCGCCTGCCGTATCGATTATATAATGTCCGCCCTTTTCGCTGTTGTCAGCTTTGTCGGCAATTAAAGTGTATCCGTCAGGTATATCCGCCGCTTTGTCGGTCGGCTCAATGTCGGTGGAAGCATAAATTTGATAAGTATACGTTCTGCCGCCTTTTGTTTCAAAGTACAGCTCGATATTTGACAATCGGCATATCGCGCCCAAATCAATGCCAATCCATTCGGGATATTTCGCCGCCGTGCCATTGTTAGTATCAGACGTCCACCGGCTTGAGGCGTATCCGTCGTTTACGCATTCTGCCATAGTTGCGGCT
The DNA here is from genome assembly GCA_030527235.1 of Clostridia bacterium. Taxonomy (GTDB): domain Bacteria; phylum Bacillota; class Clostridia; order UMGS1883; family UMGS1883; genus JAUNBL01. Next base: position 25,812 of record JAUNBL010000018.1, read on the forward strand.
CCGTCCGTTGCAATACCCTCCTCGCTGCTGCAATACACATTTTTTAACAGTGCAAGATTAGTGAGCTTTTGAGGGGCTGTTTGAGCGGTACATATTGTATACACGAATTTTCGTCCTTCATAATCAGTGATTTCAAACGTATTGCCGTCATTCACGTAACCGGTGCCTGTAAATATTTGATATGTACAGTTCCCGCGAACAGTGATATTTCTCGTTAGCATCTCCGAAGTGAGCCCCACTTCATCGCCGGCAGCGGGAACGATGATAAGTCTGTTTTCGTTGTCTATCGTATACACATCAGATGTAAGCATCCACCCGTTCAGCTGTATCTCATAGAGCGACGCGTATCCCGAGCTTTGACTGCAGCCGATAACATTAATTTTTATATAGCGCCCGCAGCACATTCTCAGAGATTCGGTAATGCTACCGATTACAGTATTGGAGCTTCTGTTTATTAACGTTCTGAATCGTTCGCCGTCCTCGCTTATTTGGATGTTATACAGATAGTAACGATTATCCTTTGTGTACCAATCTATTGTTAAATCGCCCATAAAGTAACTGTCGCCCAAATCAACTGTTATACTTTGCGGATAGCTGTTGTTTTCAGCGGTCCAGCGCGTCAAACTATTTCCGTCCACGGCATTTTCAGGGACATTCCCAACCTCAACGGTAGAGGCAGTCACCAGTTTTTTGACACACAGATTCGCCGCGATAAGACTGTACAAAGCCGTGGTGACGTTGTCCTCAGCCGTTACCGCTATCTGCATCCCCGGCAGTATTTGCGCGGTGTCAGATGCTATTTCTTCATTGCCGTGCATGATTTTGTACTTTGCGTTATTTACTCCGATAAGAGCATCTTTAAGTTCGGCAAATGTAATTTCTCCGTCCACTATGACAGTTTTCTTTTCGTTGTCAACAACCATGGTGTCCGAATACAACTGAGCAGATGACGAGATAGCCCTTGTCCATGTGCAGGTATCAATATATTCTACAGCATTTTTGCTCTTTGTCCCCGCAACCCTTAGTTGATTTGCGCCGGTTTGAAGGGAAACATTTTCTGTTATAAAAATGCCGTTTCCTTTGTTGGTCATTTCACCTAAATATACGTCATTGTTGAACAGCTTAACCGTGTCGCAATTTGAATAGACCTTTACATATGTTACCGCGCTTTCACGTTCTGTATAGCGCCTGCTTGTGATATAAGCGAATACGTCATGCTCATTCCAATTTGCTCTATAGAGGTAATAGCTATCCTTTTTGATTTTTCTGTCGTTCGTCACAAGACCTTTATCATTAAGCGCTCTCTGCGAGCCCTCATTGCGCGCGTCAACAGAGAAGTCAAACATTGTCCATATATATGTTCCCCATAGATAGTCATTGGCATTTATATATCTGACTGCCTCTTCATGCATTAGGTTTTGATATTCTTCCGGATGCCATGCGCCGCCTGCAGAAAGCCCGTTTTTACCGAGCGTCGGGTATTCCTCATGCTGATTAGTATTTGCACCCCAACCGTATTCGGACAAGCCCATCGGTCGGTTGTCCTGCGCATTTTTTCTGTCCATTACTTCCGCAAAGGTGCCGGTAAAATTACTGTCGTTATACCATCCGGGGTATATATTCCACGCAACGATATCCGATTTCCATCCGGTATTATTGCTGAAATCATTGTAATCGACCGCTCCGTTCTGGTTCATGGCATAATCTCTGTTAATAGCTTGAGTTGTATAGCGTCCCGAGGTGTCTTCGGCTTTGGCAAGCGCGTCAAGCTCATTTACAAGCTGCTTCATGTTTATATAGTTGTTGTACGCAGCGCCGCCGTTTCCAACCTCATTTTCCAACCCCCAAAAACATACGGAGGGCCTGTTGTACTGCTGCCTTATAAGTTCTGTAAGCTGTCGCTTTGTTCTGTCTGCAAAATTTTGCGATGTCCCGAGCCGATTCACCAAGGGAATCTCCGTCCATACTATAATACCGTTTTTATCACACAAATCATAAAAATAATCAGTTTGCGGATAATGAGCCAGACGAATGGTATTAGCGCCCAAACCCATTATTAGCTCCATATCCTCGTCGTGGTCAGCTTCCGTTAAAGCGCTTCCCTTATCCTGTCGATACTGATGTCTGTTTACACCTCTGAGCGGATGCAGCTTGCCATTTAGATAGAATCCGGTCTTTGTGTCTATATAGAAATAGCGGAATCCGACATTGTCGAAAACCTCATCAACAACATTTTCGTTTTCAGACACGGTAAGCGCTACATCGTACATATACCCTACATCACTGTTATCAGCATTCTCTGAGTAGTCGATACCGTTCCACAAATGCGGGTTGACAATCTTTGCATCCTTATTGAAAGTCACTTTACCGTTTGCCGGGATGGTGATCTGCTCAGTAAGAGGATTAGGTGCATTGTCGCCTCGAATTTCGGCTGTGACGGTAACTGTTTTAGCAACGTCTGAATCGTTTACAATGTCTGCACGTATATTCAGCGCCCCCAAATCCTCAGGCCTGTTCTTATTTCTTGAATTGGGAGTCGTTAAAAACAGTCCGGACGAACCGTTGTTATTTAAGTCAACGTGTACATCGTTTACAACAACAAGATAAACCCTGCGGTAAATACCGCCGTACATATTAAAGTCACCCGAAATCGGAGCAACTTCTTCATCCTGCGTGTTGTCCACGCGAACGGCAAGTGTGTTGGCGCCGTTTTGAAAATAGTCCGTTATGTCATAGCGAAATGCCGTATAGCCGCCTTTATGCGTATATTCACCGCCGCCGTTATAGGGTATGTGGTTATTATTTACATATAAATCTGTCGCTTGATTTGCGCCAAGAAACTCTATGTAAATTCGTTTCCCCTCGAAACCAGGTTCCCATGCTATAGTTCTGCGATACCAATACGCACTGCGCAGATAATTGCCTCCTCCGTCTTGCCCGTCAGCAGCATTCCACGTATGCGGTATGGTAACATTCTGCCAAGCGCTGTCATCATAATTCGGATTTGCCGCAGTTGCTGCCGGCAGGTCTTTGCCGCCAAAACGCCAGCGGCTGCAAATATCTTTTACATATGTTTCATTTCGCCCGCTTGCTGTCTGCATGCTTATGTTGCTTCCTGCCTTCGTGTTTGTATTTTCAGCACAAGCTGCTTTTAATCCCAAACATAAGATGGCTGCCGCAACCAGGTATGCTATACATGTTTTCTTCAGCATGTGTCTGTTCTCCTCCTCGTTAAATTGGATTTGCTTTTATTATAAATATCAGCAGCCTGCTTTACAATGTTGGAAACGACATTTTTAATGTCCGAAAGTTCAATTTTATTGACAATCAGCAAACTGTATTGTATAATTATCTTATCAAACAGTATCGAGCGTTGCCTTACGGTTAAGGAGGACTATATTGTGCTTTATGAAAACAGCCTGAATAATATTCAACAGGGGATAAAACTGGGAATGATAGAGAATATGTACATACGCCATGAGCCGCAGTGGTTTGAAGAGCGGACAAAATATGAATACACTATCTGGAGTGTGGCAAGGGGCAATATTTATATAAAGGTAAATGATGTGAACTATGTTGTTTCAGCGGGTGAGGTTGTACTGTTTTCCCCCGGAACAACCTGTACAGCGCGCACAGATGATGGAGGCTGTGAGTTTGTGTTTGAGCAATTTTCTCTTGAATTGGGGAATTCAATGAATATATTAAGCAACTTGAATTTCAGCGGTATCATAAATAAAAAATATATCGGCGGTAAGTGTCTTGAGTTTTGTAAAAATATGAACAGCGGCAAAGTGTTTGAATCAGATTTTTCTCTCAATGCCTACGCATTGTTTTTTCCGTATATTCTGCACATTACAGATCTCGTATCATCGGACAAAATAGAATGCTTTACGACTCTTGCTGCAGATAGTCCGGTATCCGGCATATGGAAAGCTATGGCTTATATAAATGACTTTTTCAAAACCGATGTTGTGATAAAGGATGTGGCGAAGCGCTACGGGTTTAGTGAAAAGCATTTTATAACGCTTTTCACTAATAGGCTTGGAATTACACCTAAACAGTACCTTATTCGATGTCGTATGCGATACGCCACTCATTTGCTGATACATTCCGATACGAGTATACAAAACATTGCCGCAGAAATCGGATATTCGGATTTGTATTCATTTTCCAAGGCATTTAAGAGATGCTTTGGAGAATCGCCCACGATATTCAGGAGATACAACAAACAGTAATTGCTTTATCCAAACAGGGAAAGAAGCGGCGCTCAAGGCGGTGTAGAACATTACGCCGCTTTTTTGTTTGCCGCAATCCAAATCTCACATTTGCAGTCGGGATTTTGTGTGTCAGCAGACGGATAAACCTCAAGCTCAATGCCGTTGGCGTATTCGTAGACGCCGCCCTGCGGGAAGAACTCGGCGCAGATTTTTGTATAAGTATCCTTAAAATCGTCTGGCATTTTGTCCATCCACTGAAACACTTCGACTAATATCTGCTGCTTGAAGAACGCTTGCGCTTGCGACCGCAAAAGCAGTGCGAGTTTTACGAGGAAATAGAGAAAACCTACGGAAAGCGTTATGATATGGGCGCAGGAGTAAAAAGCATTCTCGAAACCGACCAAATGCTTGGTGAAAATTTGGAGAGCGAGCGATATTCCCTGCGCAAAACCCTGCAAAGACTTGCAAATAAGCAGCGTAATCACAAACGGCGCATAGAGCGTGATGATGAGTTGGAATTGTAATTTTTTGTCGGCATCCTGCCCAAAAATTCCAAAATGTATTGAAAATCGTAATAAAGTATGTTATACTATAAAAGCAACGTAGTTTAATATTATATCGCTATAGTTTGGTTTGGCAAAAACACAGGCTTTGATAATCATGTCTATAGCGATATGAACTGCGTTGCAACAGTATCGGAGCTGCGTTTTTCGTGCGTCGGCTTCGGCTGGCGCATTTTTTTTAATTTGAAGGGAGAAAGAAGATGAGAAAGAGAATTGGTTTTTTAGGATTATTCATATTTGTAATCTTACAAATGAC
>JAUNBL010000018.1:30857-38583 GCA_030527235.1 Clostridia bacterium
TGCTTAGTGGAACAGAATATGTCCTTTTAATTGAATATAGTATTACTATAAGATAAATTACAAGGAGTGTTGATTATGGGTGATGACTTTCAAAAATCAAATGATATCATTAAGAATATAGATTCAATAATTGAACTAAACGAAAAGATTATCGATTTTAATTATAATTCTGATGAAGAATATGAACAATTAGAGCAAAAATTCAAGAAAGAAACAACGATAATAAATAAAAAAGATCAATCGTTTTTATGGGTATGTACCGCTTTGCAAATATTAAGATGGGTATTGGGTCCGGAATTAAAAATTGATGCAATTAAACCTGAATATTCAGATAGGAAAGACGCAAAGGACGAAGCAAAAAAAGAAAATAAGACAAACAGCAAATACTACAACGATAACAAATCAAATGCGGAAAAGGCAAATATAATCAAGGAACAAGCTAACGCAGTAAATTCAATAGAAGAATATGCGGCACTTAATTGGGCTACATACTTTGAACAAAAGGTTCCTTATGATGCAATGATTGATTCGAAAGAAACAACAAATGGAATTAAGGATATTGAAATTAAAGGACTAAAAGACATTGGCAAAAACTTATCTGGAAAAACGCATCATTCAGCTACATATGGGCATGACCCTTATTTAGGATTTATATTTGGAGTAATAAATATCATAACGTATTCTGTTACTTTTAAATCAAATTTACATACAAATAGGGTAGCAGTAAAGGGTAAAAAAATATTAGAGGAAGTTGGATTTTTCCACGCATTCTTTGTAACTATCAATGCCATATCAAAAGATGATGGTAAGGAAAAATTAACTGCGGCTGTCGCAAGGCAGTTACTGCATTTAGGTTCAGACGAGTTGACTAAAATGGGATTGCCATTTCCCCTTTTAGGCGCGGCGCAGCAACAAAAGCTTCTTGAAAAAGGGTGGAATTCAAAAGAATTAGACCGAATATTTAAGTCAATCAAAATGCACTTAAAAAAGAATTTAACTACTGTTATTATCCAAGCACTTTTATCGTTATTAATTCAAGCTATAATTTTTATCATACATCATCTTATGTATGATAAAAATTGCGATGGAGATCCAAATCTATATGAAGTAAGAACATTAAAAATAATTGAAGTTTCGAATATAATAGCTGAAACCAGTAATGTTGCATTTGTTGCCGGAATGACCATTGCAGGAGTTTGTTCAGAAAACAACGAGTTAATTAAAAAAGGTGTTTCCAAATTAGATATAGGTGGAATCATTTCAGCAATCAGCGTCAATCTTCTTAGCAGAAAAATACGATATGAAATAATGCTTGATTACATTAACAAAGAAATAGATAAAAGTATTTACGGAAAGGATGTCAATGTTCAAATGAAAATAAAAGATAAAGATAAAAGAGCAAAAAAAGAAGAAGTCAATGAGCGCGCAATAGAAAAAAACACCGATATGCTGTATGAAATAAAAAAACATTTTGCAAAACCACGCTCTGAGCCTTCAGACAACACAATTGCAGAGTTTATTATACATATTGTATACAGTGACGATTCAAACAAAAACATGGCAAATAATTTAAGAAAAACATTATGTGAAAATGGTCATAGTGCTACGATGTCTGATTATTCTAAATATACGGAAACGATTTCAGAAAAAGCTGATTACTACATTTTCATAAACAATCCGGAAAACGAATTAGAACTTGAAAAATACGAACAAGTATTTAGCGAATATGGTTGTAAAATTTATCACTTCAAACGAAATATTTGTCTTATGTATGATGTAAACTATAATATCGATTCAGATAGAATGGAATTTATAGAATATTATCAGAAAACAACTGAAGAATTATTTGAACGTAATGCAAATATTGAAAAATTAAGAGAAGAAATTTTAACAAAAAAGCACGAGATAGAAAAACAAAAAAAAAAGAACGATTTTCCACTTATTGATTCTTGGAGTGGTTTGGGGGATAAAATTTTAAATAAAATGCTTGAACTGCCAACGTGGCTTTCTTTACCAGCTATACCCGTAATTTTTGGTTTTATAATTACATATGGATTAACCGGTTTTACACTTATTCCGGCAGAGCTTACCAGAGAACTCGCTGAATCGATTATTGATGACTTAAGAGATAGTAATTTTGATAAAAAATATTTTTACAAGCTTCAGCAACAAATTCTTGAAATTAAAGTAATAGAGTATATTATAAAACTGCAAGCAAAAAACTAAAACCCCAACATATGTCCCTTATCCTTGCTAAAATATAATTGCCAAATATATTTTAGTAAGTTTAACTATTGCAGGAGCAATCATGCCAGGTTCTGCGGCATCGGCTTTGGCGGTGGATTATGGTGAGGAATATGAAAATCAACCGACAAAGACGTACTCACAGGTGTTTTCCGATGTAAGCAAAAGTCATTGGGCGTTTTCATACATTGGAGAAATGAATCAAAGAGGGGTGATCGCAGGTTATCCGAACGGTCAGTACTATCCCGAAAACTATGTTACCCGTGCGGAATTTGCGAAAATAATGTGCGTTGCTGCCGGACTTACCATTGAAGAAGTTTACAGCACCTCGTATTACGATGTTGCGCCCGACGAGTGGTATGCACCTTTCGTTGAAACAGGGCGATATTATTTAAGCGGCTATTTATCAAACGGCATCAGTTATTATCACCCCGATGACAATGCGCTTCGTGAGGATATTGCGGTTGCACTTGTAAAGCTAAAGGGCTACAGCACAACAGGTGCAGACGAATCAATGCTTAAAACAATGTTTACAGATTGGCAATCAATCAGTGCAGATGCAAGAAAATATGTTGCGGCAGCGCTTGAAAACGGCTTGATTTCCGGCTATGATGATAACACCTTCAGAGGACAGGACAGCATTACAAGAGCAGAAGCTGCTACGCTTTTATGGCGCGCATATCAGTATGGAAACGGTAATAAAACATTTAATGATACCAAAGATGAAGTAAAAGAAATCACAAAAGAGCCTGTCGCAGAAGCTACAGAAGAGCCTGTAAAACAGGATGTTGTTGAAACAAATAATATAAAAGAAGATGCTGCACCGCAAAAAGCAACATATTCCTGTGATACGCTTGTAAAAGCATCGGTATCTGACACCTTTATGCTGTCGACATCGGATAACAACGGAAACATTTATTATTATGATGGTAGTGAGCAAGTGAATTATAAATTAAGTATCAATAACAAAAAGAAAACAAGGCTTGTTGATATTGGTAATTTGGAATATGATGATGTTTCTCTTGTTGAAAAAGAGGTTACAAAAGAAGTTCCGAAAACGATAACAAAAACCATAACAAAGGAAGTTCCAATTGAGGACGAAGCCGAAGCTTTGGAGGATACAGCCGAAGAAGCAAATATCGCTCCGGACACAAATACGGAAACAGAGGCAGAACCTCAAACAAAGACCATTACAGAAGAAGTAACCGAAACGGTTTATGAAACGGTTACAGAAGTTGTTAAAGAAGAAACTGTTGTCGGAACATACAAGGATTTCCGCATTGCGCAGGTTTACTATAACACAGGCAATGATACGCTTCTGTTTGCAGGTGCATTTTTGAAATACAGCAGCGATACCTCTCTAAGCGACAAATCCGTATTTAACGAAATGATTTTTTCAACAAAAGGAACAAAGGCAAGCTTATATTCGGATGAAAAATACATAAGTAAAGGAATATCCGGTAATTTTGATGACGGCAGGTTAATAACGGCCTATAACTCTTATAACGCAGGTGATGGCAGCGCTAACTATATTATTATTAATTGTGATGATTTTTCAAGCACCGACATTAGAGGCGATTTTTCGATGGAAGGAAAACCAAGGACAATCGTAATCACAAACGGCAGCAATTTATATTCAGCCAATTTTTATGCAGCATCTGCGACTCAGTCAAAATATTCATTCACAAAAAAGATGTGGGAGCCTGTAACTACTGCTGCCGCGGATTTTGCAGGGGTAAAGGATAAATGCTACTATTACTGGGATTTGGAAAAAGGTAAAATTGCAAAAAGCAATTTGGACGGAAAAATAGTGTATATAGAAGGTATAGACACAATAAACCATATCGATGTGAAGGATTTTTCAAACATTCCAAGTTCAAGCTTATGAAGCAAACAAACTATTTATAACTGAAAATGAAAGCTTTGTATTTTATGATTCATCTGCTAAAGCTTTCAGAATTATTGAAAAGCAAAAGTAAAAGGAGCATTTATATGGATTACATAGGCGGAAGGCATGACCGAATACTTGCGGTATATAACAATTTAATTGAGGGTGCGGGGCTTAATGTAAAGTCTGCTGCCGAGCATTTTGGCGTAAGCACAAAAACAATTAAACGTGATATTGACGATATACGAAATTTTTTATCGGAGAAGTCTGTATCAGACGGAAGCAGGAGAGAAGTTATATATGACAGAGCAAACGACAATTACAGGCTTGTAGGCTGTGAAAAGCTGAGCGCCAAAGAGATATTTGCACTTTGTAAGGTTATGCTTGAAAGCCGTGCTTTTTGTAAAAAAGAGTTTATGCCTATAATGGAAAAAATGATTGACCGCTGTGCTTATGATGCCGAGGTTGCGCATATAAAGGATATGGTTGCAAACGAAAAGTTTCATTATTGCGAGCCCCGGCACAAAAAAGAGCTGATAGATATGTTATGGACTTTAAGCGCCGCCATAAAGGAACGGAAGAGGCTGAAAATAGTCTATGACAGACTTACCGAGCCGAAGCACAAGGAAAGAATTGTTGAGCCTGTGGGAATTATGTTTTCAGACTACTACTTTTACCTTGCGGCATTTATTCCCGAAAAGGAAACAAAAAATCCTACAATTTACAGGATTGACCGACTTTCAAAATTTGAAATACAGCCAGAACGCTTTAGTGTTCCGTATTCAAACAGATTTGAAGAAGGCGAATTTCGCAAACGGGTTCAGTTTATGTACGGCGGAGATTTATTAAAGCTAGAGTTTAAGTATTACGGTGAATCTGTCGAGGCAATTCTCGACAGATTGCCTACCGCCGAAGTCATTTCACAGGAAAACGGCGTTTTCTTAATTCGAGCCGAGGTGTTCGGCAGAGGCATAAAGCCGTGGATACTTGCACAGACAGATAAAATTGAGGTTACAAAGCCAATAGAATTTAGAAATGAAATAAAAGGAATGATTTCTGATATGTTAAAATTTTATAAATGAGGATAAGCGTATATGAGAATGTTTGTAAACGAGATAAGAATAGATACAGATATAAATACAGATTCGTATTTGTATCATATTCCGGCAATCATGTCTATAAAAAATAATCCGTTAAAATTCAAATCAAATATTACTTTTTTGGTCGGTGAAAACGGAGTGGGAAAATCCACATTGATAGAGGCGCTTGCGGTTTCGCTGGGGTTTAATGCTGAAGGCGGTGATAAAAATCATAATTTCAGCACAAAGCCTACGCACTCTCCGCTTCACGAATACATTACCGTTGCAAGAAGCGCATATCCCCAAAATGGGTTTTTCCTCAGAGCAGAGAGCTTGTATAATGAAATTACATATATGGAGGAAGTGGATGCCAATAGGTACGGTCATGTATTGCATCGTCAATCGCATGGGCAAACCTTTATGGAAATTGTTTCTTCATTTAGAAATGACGGACTGTATATTTTTGACGAGCCTGAGGCTGCGTTATCTGCAAGCAAGGTATTGGAGCTTATGGTCAGAATCAATGAATTGTCTAAACAAAACTGTCAGTTTATCATTGCGACCCATTCGCCAATGCTTGTAACAATGCCTAATTCAACCATATATAAATTTGATGATGTCGGAATTTCTGAAATTAATTATGATGAATATGACAATTACACGATTACGAAGCTTTTTTTAGAATGTCCGCAAAGAATGCTGAAAAATATGTTTGATTAGGAAATAAGAGCGTGGTGATTGTATGAGTAAAAAAGTATTTGGATATTTGCTGCTTGATTTGTTTTTTATCGGACTTGTAACTGCGCTGTTTTTATGGCTGAAACATTGCTGCGGATTGATTGAGTACGATATTGCAAGAAAAATCGCAATAGTTGTGTTAGCCGTAATGTATGTCATAATCGACTGCATTATTGCCTTTTTCTTTTTCCTCTATTGGTGGTCGGATAAAAAATGGACTAATATAAAAAGAAAATTCAGAAAGTAATAAATGCCAAAATGAATAGATAGAAGCAAACGCTAAAAAAATTACAATAAACTGTAAAATAGTTAAACCAATTTTCAAATATTATCTGAACACAATATTTCGTTGTGTTTAAGGGGCATACCGCAAGTTCGTAGCGGTATGCCCTTAATTTGTTTTCAAGGATATTTCACTCCATATGGTAAAATATATTCTTGAAAGGAAGTTGGTTTTTATGAGAAAAATTACGAAAGAAATGGTAAAGAATTTTGAATTGTATCTTTACGAGGAGGAAAAGAGCGGCAACACGATAGAAAAGTATTTGCGTGACATTCGGTTTTTCAAAGAGTGGCTGAACGGCAGAGAATTAGAAAAATCGGTGGTGCTGGAATATAAAAGGGAATTGTGCGGAAAGTATGCGCCCGCAAGCGTAAATTCAATATTATCATCACTCAATGCCCTGTTTGCATTTTTAGGTTGGCACGAATTTAAGGTGAAAACCTTGAAAATTCAGCGACAAATATTTGCAAGCAGCGAGAAGGAGCTTACCAAGGCAGAATATGAAAGGCTACTCATGGCGGCAAAAAACAAGAAAAACGAGAAACTATATTATCTAATGCAAACGATAGCATCCTGTGGCATAAGAATTTCCGAACTATCTGCAATCACAACATTGGCAGTAAAGACGGGACAAGCTACCATAAATTGCAAAGGAAAAATAAGGCAAATATTTTTACCAAAGGCGCTTTGTAAAATGCTAAAAGAATATATTAAGCGTAACAATATAAAAAGCGGCTCCGTATTCGTAAGCCGAACAGGGCAGCCGCTAAATCGTTCAAATGTTTGGAAAATGCTAAAGAATTTATGCGAAAGTGCAAAGGTTTCAAAGGACAAGGTGTTCCCCCACAATTTCCGCCACCTGTTCGCACGAACATTTTACTCGCTGCAAAAAGACATTGTTCGGCTTGCAGATATTTTGGGACATTCAAGCGTAAATACGACGCGGCTTTATACCATGGAAACAGGAATTGTGCATCAAAAGCAGCTGCAAAAACTCGGATTATTGCGATGTTAGAAAAATTTTTGAAAAAATCTCACCATAGCCATTGACAAAACACCTATGAAAACGGAGAGGTTCACAGACGGCAATTGCAACAGCTCGATCTTGTATGTATGTTAAATTAAAAAACTACATAATTAATATTATGTGGTACGCATAAACAAAAAAGATAAAAAAGAAATAGAATAAGGCTCTGAACAATACAAAACATTGGAGTGAAAGGTACGATGGAACGTGATAGAACTTCAAAAATCAATCTCGCAGACCGCATAGCCACCCGATTCTTGAAGCATTACAGGAACACGGCTGCAAGAGAATAGATTATGCATACTGTATCTTGCTGCAGCAATATGGGTACAGACGAAGCCAATCGGGATTGTTTCACGCATTGCGCCGGCTGGGGCTGATACATGCACCGAAAGGCAAAGGACGCAGGAACTACCGGCAATGCACAGCCTGTGAAATACCCGGAGAAAAAGTACAGATAGATGTAA
>JAUNBL010000019.1 GCA_030527235.1 Clostridia bacterium
CACATTGAATTATTTTTTATTAAAAAATGGATCATATGTTTGACAACCGCAGAAAAATTCAATGCTTTTTTTCTAAAGTTATTGAAAATTTTTTTGAATACTGATATACTTAAATAAATTGAATGTTTGGAGGCACGTACATGAAAATACTGATTGTTGATGACGAAAAACTGCTCGTTAAGGGCATGAAATTCAACCTCGAACAAGATGGCTATGTTGTTGAAAGCGCCTATGATGGAGAAGAGGCGCTCCGCATGGCGAGAGATAAGACTATTTCGTTGATTATTCTTGATTTAATGCTGCCGGTTATAGACGGACTTACCGTTTGTCAAAAGGTTCGTGAGTTTTCCAATGTGCCTATAATTATGCTTACTGCGAAAACAGAGGACATGGATAAAATTCTCGGTCTCGAATACGGCGCCGATGATTATCTTACAAAGCCATTTAATATACTTGAGCTTAAAGCAAGAGTGAAGGCCATTTTACGCCGCAGTTCAAGTGGAACGACAACCACTACAAAAACCAAACTTACTGTTGGAAGCATTGAGATTGATTACAATTTACGGCGCGCGATTATTAAAGGGGAAGCAGTAGAATTGACAGGCAAAGAATTTGACCTTTTGGATCTTTTCGCCTCTAACCCCGGGAAGGTATACTCGCGCGAAAGTTTGCTTGACATAATATGGGGCTATGATTATCCCGGGGATATCAGAACAGTGGACGTGCATGTGCGCCGTTTGCGCGAGAAAATTGAACCTTCGGCGGCATCGCCTATATATATACTCACCAAATGGGGGGTAGGTTATTATTTTAAGGAAAATTAAAGCTGCTTTTTCCAGCATACGCTGGCAGCTTGTCGCAACATATTTTATAGTGATTTTCTTAACGCTCATTTTGATGACGGTGTATATAACGAATTCAATGAGCGACTATTCCATGCAGGAGAAAAAGATACAGGTTCTCACTCAGGCAAATGTCATTTCGGGTTATATAGCACAGTATCAAGACTTAAGCGGAGAAACAATTTCTTTTCTTTTGCAGCAGCAACAGCTTTCCGCCGACACGCGTGTCCTCATGCTTGACAACGATGCCAAAGTTACTTTTGACTCCAACGTGCAGAGTTCTTATGTCGGGAAAACGTTGATTAACACTATAGTCCTTGATGCACTGTCCGGTACTAACCAAACAGAGGAAATCCGCAACTCGGAGGGTGAGCTCATTGTAAACGCCGCTGTCCCGATAACAAAGGACAAAACCGTTGTCGGTGCAATTTATTTTCAAAGCAGCGCCTCCGACGTGAGTGATTACATGGGTCAGATGTCCGTGAATTTGCTCATTTTAGCAGTTTTGGCGAGTATACTTATAGGGGTAATAAGTTTTGTCATGTCTGGCATTATGACAGAACCCATACGAAACCTTACCCAAAATCTGAAAAACCTCACTGAACAGGACCTGGATTATAAGCTCGAGGTCTCTTCCGGGGGTGAAATAGGCGAGCTCATGGATTCATTTAACAAAATGATTGACAAACTGCGGCTGCAGGAAACAAAACGGCAGGAATTTGTGTCTAACGCTTCACATGAACTTAAAACGCCACTCAGTTCAATTAAACTAATTTCCGATTCTTTACTTCAGACGCCTGACGCACCGCGAGAAATGGTGGAAGAGTTTCTCAACGATATGAATGTAGAGGTCGATAGGCTTACCCGCATAATTAATAAGCTTTTAACTCTGACGAAAATGGATAATCAACAAAGCGTAAGCCGACTGGAATTTTCCGTTATGGACATTAACGCCATCGCGGCCAATGTTTTCAAAGCGCTTAAACCACTTGCAGCACAAAAAGGCGTTAATGTGACATTCAATGGCGAAGAGGGAATCTATTCCTTGGTAGAGCATGACCGCCTATGGGAAGCAATTTATAATATCCTTGACAACAGTATTAAATACACAGAACAAGAAGGAACGGTTATGATGACTGTTCACCAGGATGAAAACTTTGCTGTTATTGAGGTTAACGATACCGGCATTGGGATAGCGTCAAGTGAATTATATAAAATTTTCGACCGTTTTTACCGTGTGGATAAAGCTCGCAGCAGAGAAACCGGTGGCACAGGTCTCGGACTTTCCATTGCACTTACGGCAGTGGAGCTTCACGGAGGCAACCTTCAGGTTGAAAGCAAAGAAGGCGTAGGCAGTACATTCAAAATCACAATTCCTATCACACTAAAGTAAAGAGGAGAGTCTATATGCTAAAACGCTGTTTAATTTTAATGTCTGTCTTAGTGTTTCTTTTCGCCTGTAATAAAGAGGATGCGGCGTATAACAATGGAATCTATAAAGTTTATTTTCGCGATTCACATGAAAACAAGCTTGTAGAGGAGACGCGTTTGCCGGAAGAAAAACCGACAAATGTAACTGACGCGGCAAAGTATGTTTTAGAGGAGATAATTGCCGGCCCGCAGCTTCTGGAAAACCAGGCGGTATTTCCAGAAGGCGTACGGCTTCTTTCAGTTAATATCAGTGATGATAATCTTGCCACGGTGAATTTAAGCGAAGAAATTTACCATCTAAGCGGCACAGATGAACTCTTTGCGCGATTTTCAATAGTAAATACTTTATGTGCACTGCCTGACATAAACAAGGTAGAACTTATGGTTAACGGTGAGAAAGCAGTGTCAGGGCAGACTAATAAGGAGATTGGCGTACTCAGTCAAGCAGATATCGTATTTTCTCCGCAAACAACTGAGGTTTCTCAAACAACAGCCATAACACTTTATTTTCCCGATGAGGACGGCCGTCTGACTACGGAATTTCGCGAAGTTGAAACGCAGAATACACTTTCAATGGAAAAGACCGTTGTCACGGAGCTGCTCAAGGGGCCTAAGATGAGTTCACTAACAACTGCCATACCGGCGGAGACAAAATTACTAAGCCTTGAAATTAGCGATATGGTTTGTTTTGTTAATTTTTCCGAAGACTTTGTTTCAAAATTTGTGGGAGGAAGCACATCAGCTATCGCCGCGGTTTTTTCGGTAGTTAATTCACTCACCGAGCTTGAGACTGTTGATAGCGTGCAATTTCTCATAGAGGGGAGACGGGGAGTTGAGTTCGGAGGCTTTGTGTTTGACGAGCCAATAGTCCGCAACGAAGGCCTTATTCCTAAGCGATAATACCGAGATGAACCTTATAACTGTACAAAATATTTCCAAACATTTTGGTGCAAATGCGCTGTTCGAGAACGTTTCTTTTAATGTGGATGAAAATTCAAAAATAGGTTTTATCGGGGCGAACGGAGTGGGGAAGAGTACGCTGTTTGCTATTTTGAAAAATGAAATTGACTATGAAGGAAATATAATAAAACATAGCGCACTGAAAATCGGTTCCGTAGAGCAAATCCCGCATTATGAAGAGAGTACGACCGTATATGATTATACTTTGGAAGCATTTCGTGATTTGCTTGATTGCGAAATAAAACTTCACAATCTTCAAAAACAGCTTGAGGAAGAACCTTCAGAACTTGTGATTGCTCAGTTTGATAAAGTGCTCATGGACTTTACAAACAATGACGGAAATGTTTTTCGTGCTAAAACTCGTTCAATGCTAATAGGTCTTGGCATTGAAGAACAAGCCTTGACACTCCCGATTTCTGTTTTGAGCGGCGGAGAAAAAACCAGAGTTATGCTCGCAAAAGCACTGCTCTCAAATGCCAATTTGCTTCTTTTGGACGAACCGACAAATCACCTTGATATTGCTTCTGCAACGTTTTTGGAAGGTGTTTTGCGTGACATTAAAAAGGCGTTTATCGTTATCAGCCACGACCGTTATTTTTTAGATAAGGTGACAAACTATACTATTGAATTAGAAAACAATTCTCTGCGTCAATACAAAGGCGCCTACACCGAATTTGTGGACAAAAAACGTGCAGAGCTTGAAACTAAGCGCAGGAAATACGAAAATATCGTTGCAGAAATTGAACGCATAGAGGGAATCATAACACAGCAAAAACAATGGAATCAGGAACGGAATTACAAAATAATAGCAAATAAACAAAAATCTATTGACCGACTCAAAGAAGAGGCGCAAAAACCACAGCAGGAAGCACGGACTCTGAAATTCAAGTTCCCGAAAGCACAAGGCGGTGGAAACGAAGTCCTGACAGTTTATGAACTATCGAAGCGTTTTGAAGAGAGAGCTCTTTTTGAAAAAATTTCTTTCAAAGTTTATCGCGGGCAAAAGGTGTTCTTAATCGGGCCTAACGGCTCAGGCAAAACAACA
Source organism: Clostridia bacterium (assembly GCA_030527235.1). Lineage (GTDB taxonomy): Bacteria > Bacillota > Clostridia > UMGS1883 > UMGS1883 > JAUNBL01. The sequence continues at coordinate 4,279 of JAUNBL010000019.1, forward strand.
CTCCTTAACATTATTCTCGGCAAAGAAAAACCCGATTCCGGAAAAACTCAGTTAGGAAGCGACATTCACATTGCCACTTACGACCAAACTCAGAGCGATATTTCCTCGGAAAAAGACGTGTTAGATGAGGTATGGGATATGTATCCCAAGCTAACCCAAACAGAAATTCGCGGTGCGCTTGCAGCATTTTTGTTTACCGGCGATGACGTTTTCAAAAGTACTGCCATCTTATCCGGTGGGGAAAAAGCACGGCTGTCGCTGCTTATTCTGCTGATGCGCGGGGCGAACTTCCTGCTTTTGGACGAACCGACAAATCATCTCGATATTTCTTCGCGTGAGGCGCTGGAGGATGCTCTTGAAGAGTATAACGGGACATTATTTGTGATAAGTCATGACCGATATCTCATAAACAAGCTTGCTGATGTGATTTTTGTACTTGAAGGAACTTCGCTTAAAGAATATCATTCTACCTATGACGAATACATGGAAACTGTTTCTTTGAAAACACGAAAAGAGGAGACTGCGGCATCAAAAAACGAAACAGTGCTCGATTATAGATTAGAAAAAGAACGGCGCCGCGAGCAAAACTTGCTTGAAGGTAAGCGGCGCCGTGCAGAAGAAGAAATATATGCCATTGAAGAACAAATAAAATCGCTTGCCGCAGAACTGGAAAGCTGCGGAAGCGACTATATGAGAGCTGATGAACTTAGCAAAAGTATAAATGAACTGCAAGAAAATCTTGAGGATTCCATCGCACGCTGGGAGAAACTCAATTAATTATTCTTGTTCGTTTTTGGGTTTTTCATTTGCAAGCGGGTTCTTGTCTATCGCGTCGCGAAGCTGAGCCTCATCTACGTGTGTGTAAATCTGCGTGGTAGAAAGCTGCTCATGTCCGAGAATTTCCTGGAGCGCACGAACGTCTACATTGCCGTGCTTATACATGAGTGTGGCGGCAGTATGGCGCAGCTTATGCGGTGAATACTTATGTATGTCAAGTCCGGCGCGGCTTAGACAGCGTTGCACCATTTTATATACAGTGCTGTTGGAAATGCGCTGTTTTCGCTCACTCAAAAACAGCGCCTTGCGCTCAACTACACCATCCTTTGGTCGTACAGCCATGTATGCCTCTATTGCTCGGCGACACGCATTATTGAGATAAATTGTGCGTTCTTTATTGCCTTTGCCGATAACGGTAAGGGTATCTTCTTTTATATCGTTAATATTAATACCTACAAGCTCGCTCAAACGCATTCCGCAGTTCAAAAACAGCGTAATGATAGCGTAATCTCTTGTCGCGTACTCTCCGTCCACGCTTTCCAATAAATTCCTGCTCTCGTCAAGAGAAAGATAACGCGGTAATGCTTTGGGCAGCTTGGGAGGGTCAAGTTCTTTGGTTATATCAACCTCAAGAAGATGTGCTTTTACGGTCAGATAATTAAAAAAGGATTTCAAGGTAGAAACTTTGCGCGCCATTGAATTGGCGCTATTAGCGCGCTTACGTGAAACATACATTAAAAAATCGTATAGGTCGTCAATCGTAATGGAAGATATAAAATCTAAATTGATATCAGAAGTGTCTACAGAATTAAACTCATTAAAATCAGCTAAGTCACGGCGACATTTCATGTATCTGAAAAATGTTCGTAAATCATAATAATACTCTTGAACGGTTTTTTCAGACTTGCCGCGAATTCCAAGCAGATAGACCAAAAATCGCTTTGCAAGCGGAGGTATGTCACGGTATTCATCGCGTTCCTTATTGATGTTCATCATCATCCTCCCCGTCCCCAGATTCAACAAAATTTTTATTTTGTTGAATCATGTGCATTTTTTACACTATACATTCTATACTCTCTGCCGCATACATGATGGCAATTTTTGCGCTTTCATAAGTAATGCCGCCTTGAACATATAGCACGTAAGGCTCTTTGATAGGTGCGTCCGCCGAAAGCTCGATACTGGCTCCGGATACAAATGTACCCGCAGCCATAATAACCTGGTGATTATAGCCGGGCATGTCCCAAGGTGTCGGAACCGCATAGCTGTCTATTGGAGATGCTTTTTGTATGCTTTGGCAAAAACGAATCATCTTGTCTTTATCGTCAAATTTTATTGCCTGAACGATATCATTTCTTATATCATTCGGGCGCGGATTCACTTCATAACCTAATTTTTGCATAAGCGCTCCGCAAAACACTGCGGACTTCATCGCTTGCGCCACAATATGCGGTGCCATAAAGAAACCTTGATACATCAGGCGGTTTTGATTTAGCGTTGCTCCACATTCCTTTCCTATTCCTGGTGTGGTTTGTCGCTGCGCCGCTAATTCTACAGCGTAATTTGTGCCGGCTATATATCCTCCGCTCTGCGCAAGTGAACCGCCACAGTTTTTTATCAGCGAACCGATGCATAAATCGGCGCCGACATCGGTAGGCTCTATCGTCTGTGTGAATTCGCCATAGCAGTTATCTACAATGCAGATAATATCACTTCTGATATTTTTAATCAGCGCTATAACTTCTCCAATCTCCTCGACACTGATTGACGGCCGCCAGTCATAGCCACGGGAGCGTTGCAAAATCACGGCTTTAATATCAGGTGTAAGCGTGTTTACAATTGCATTTTTATCAATGTGTCCGCTTGCGAGCTCTGCATGGCGGTAACTTATGCCGAAATCACGTAAACTACCATTCCCGTCGCCGTGGATGACTTCGTCAAGAGTGTCATAGGGTTTTCCTGTCGCCGAAAAAAGAGTGTCCCCCGGACGTAAAACTCCAAACAGTGCTATCGTCAGCGCGTGAGTACCGTTTACAATATTGTGACGTACAAGTGTGTTCTCGGCATGAAAAACATCAGCATAAACTTTTTCAAGGGTTTCTCTGCCAACATCGCTATAGCCGTAACCGGTAGTTCCGCTCAAGCAGTTCTCCCCTACACGGTTGTTTACAAATGCCGATAAAACCTTTGCCTGGTTTTTTTGCGCAATGTCATCTATGTATTTGAAAATTGGTGAAATCTCACTCTCACATTCTTGTGAGAGTGAGATTATTTTTTGTGAAATATCAAACATGATTAGAGATTATACGCTTCGGAAGCTTCAACAACGGTAACACCGTTTTTCTTAAACACTTCAACCGCTTTTTGAGGATTATCTACTCTCACAACCACAATGGCGCGGGAATCCTTTTTGCCTATAAATGCGTACATATATTCTATGTTCATATCCTCGTCAACCAGATACGCAAGCGCTTTATGAAGTTCTCCCGGTTTATCTGGTGCTGCAAAGGCACACACCTCCGTACACTTTACCGTAACTCCCGCTTCAGATAATGCTTTTTGTGCTTTGTCAGGGTCGTTTACAATTATGCGCAGTATTCCAAAATCAGTTGTATCTGCAATAGAAAGCGCAGACATATTAATATTATTTTCCGCAAGAATTTTTGTAATCTGCATTAAACGCCCTTTTTTGTTTTCAACAAAAACCGAAAGTTGTTTAATTAACATTTTTGCCTTCCTCCTTAATACAAATTTCTTTTATCAATAATTCTCTTTGCTTTTCCTTCGCTGCGTTCTATGCTTTTTGGTTCTACAAGCGTAACTTTTGCGGCGATACCGAGCATGCTTTGTAATGCGGCGCGAATTTTTGCGGCAAGTGATTCCATTTTGCGAACCTCGTCGAAAAAATGAGAATCGGATATTTCAACTTGTACTTCAAGAGTGTCAAGCTGTCCGTCACGATCAACTATAAGCATATAGTGCGGTGAGGTCTCTCCCAGTTCCATCAGAACTTGTTCAATCTGTGAGGGGAATACATTAACGCCGCGAATAATAAGCATGTCGTCTGTTCTGCCGCACGGTTTTGACATTCTGACATGTGTCCTGCCGCACTCGCACTCATCGTAATTGAGCGAGGATACGTCACGCGTGCGATAACGAATAAGGGGAAACGCCTCTTTGGAAAGACAAGAAAACACCAGTTCCCCGTTAGATTTTGCAGGTAAAACTTTTTCCGTGTCCGGGTCGATTATTTCAGGTACAAAATGGTCTTCCCAAACATGAAGTCCGCTTTTTTGGGAACAATCTACGGCAACACCTGGTCCCATTATCTCACTCAGACCGTAGATATCGTGCGCGTCCAGCCGCAGCAATCGTTCAAGTTCTGCACGCATCCCTTCTGTCCACGGCTCTGCGCCAAATAAGCCGCCTTTAAGCTTGAATTCGGAAATATCTAACCCCATGTCTCGGATTGTTTCGCCTAAATATATTGCATATGAAGGTGTACAGCAAAGATGCGTTGCGCCGAAATCCTTTAAAAGCGTTATTTGGCGCTTTGTGTTTCCGGAAGATGTGGGAACCGTTGAGGCACCAATTCGTTCACTGCCATAATGAGCGCCCATTCCACCTGTAAAAAGACCGTAACCGTAAGAAACCTGCACCATGCTTGTATTATCAGCGCCGGCAATGGTAAGCGCGCGCGCTACGCACTCTGCCCAAATTTCTATATCATGCGCAGTATATCCAACAACAGTCTGCTTTCCTGTTGTTCCGCTTGAAGCATGTATACGCACAACTTCACTCATTGGAACGGCAAAAAGTCCGAAAGGATATGTTTCTCTTAGGTCCTGTTTAGTGGTAAACGGTAAATACTCCAAATCGTCAATGGTTTTAATATCTCCAGGCAGTATTCCCTTTTGCTGCATTTTTGCGCGATAGTACGGCACATTTGTATACACTCTTTCAAGAGTACGTTTTAGTTTTTTTGATTGTAGCTCATGTATCTCATCGCGAGACATTTTTTCAGCCGCGGCATTCCAATATTTTTCCATTATTATCTCCTGCTTTCAAATTCCGTATCCCGCTTCAAACGCTCGAATATTAACATCTAAAAGCTTTGAAGGAACGGTTGCATTTATAGCATCAAGCCATTCACTCTTTGGAATGGCAGTATTTTTTGCAAGAACGCCTATGAGCGCAACGTTAGCCGCTTTCGCATTGCCCGCCTCCTGCGCAAGTCTAAGCGCATTCAGCCCGAAGAAATCAATGCCTTTTTCTTTAATTTTATCCGAAATATTTTGCGGATATGTCCCCATCCCAAGAATAACAGGCATGGGGTTGATATTCTGTGTGTTGCATATCATTTTTCCGCCCGGTTTGAGATACTCCAGATAACGGTATGCCTCTAACTCTTCAAAGGCAAGAATAATATCCGCACAACCTTTATCAATAATGGGGGAAAATACCGATTCTCCGTATTTTACATAGGTTACTACGCTTCCGCCGCGCTGGCTCATGCCATGTACTTCGCTTACTTTTACGTCATAGCCGCTATCTTGGGCAACCCTGCCGAGAATTCGGCTTGTGAGGAGCGTCCCCTGTCCACCTACTCCTACAATCATAATACTTGTTGTGCTCATGTCACTCACCCACCTTTTCAAGCGCGCCAAATTTACATAAATTTATGCACAGACCACATCCATTGCACTGCGTTTCATCCACAACAATTTGCGAATTTTTCAATGAAATCGCGGGGCAGCCAAGCTTTAGGCACATCTTACAGTTTTTGCACTTGTCTGCATTTACTTGTGCCTTACCTGTGTAATGAACAGACTTTAAGAGTGCGCATGGCCTCTGTGCAATTATAACAGACGGTTCTTCGGTCTCAGTTTCTTCGCGAACTATACGTTCAAAGTTGTCAATGTCGAATGGGTCTGCAATAACAATCCTGTCCACCCCAACGGCACGGCACAATAGCTCCAAGTCAACTTGTTTTGTAATTTCGCCCTTGATGGTCTTGCCAGTGGTGGGATTTTCCTGATGCCCGGTCATTCCGGTGATGGAATTATCAAGTATAATTACCGTGGAAGCGCCTTTATTATATACTATATCAATCAAACCGGTGATACCGCTGTGTATAAATGTCGAGTCTCCGAGAATGCTTACAGTCTTTTTTGAAAACTCGCGTCCTATTCCCTTTTCCATTCCATGACTCATTCCTATACTCGCACCCATGCAAACACATGCGTCAATGCTTTGAAGCGGTGCAAGTGCGCCAAGTGTATAGCAGCCAATGTCGCCATTTACAAGAAGTTTAAGCTTATTAAGAACGTAGTGAACGGCGCGATGCGGGCAACCCACACACATAACCGGAGGTCTCCCCGGAGTAGGTTCATCGGGCGCTGCGGTTTTAGGTACGCCCTCTCCGAGCACTGTTTCACGTATCATCTGTGCAGTGTACTCACCTTCTAATGTAAACGCTTTCTTGCCAATCAAATCAATTCCCAGCAGACGGCAATGTGTTTCAATAAAAGGGTCAAGCTCTTCTATAACATATATCTTTTTAACTTTAGATGCAAATTTCAAAATCAGTTCTGACGGAAGAGGATTGACTATACCCAATTTAAGGTATGACGCATTTTCACCTAAAGCCTCTTTCGCATACTGATAAGTTATACCGGCGCAAATAATTCCGATATCGCGATTGTTGTATTCAATAGTATTAAGTGACGATGTTTCCGCAAACTGAGCCGCCTCAGCCATTCTCTTTTCAACCACAGTATGTCTTTTTTTTGCCATGGCGGGCATCATAACATATTTCCCGGCATCTTTGGTATAGCTTTTTGGCGTGTCGTCTGCTCTATCCCCTATTTGAACAAGACTTTGCGAATGTGAGACTCTCGTGCAAAGGCGCACCAAAACCGGCGTATCAAATTTTTCACTCAGGTCAAACGCCGCTTTTGTATATTCTTTACATTCCTCGCTATCCGACGGTTCAAGCATGATTACTTTAGCGGCTTTTGCGTGATTACGGCTGTCCTGCTCGTTTTGCGAAGAATGCATTCCTTGGTCGTCAGCCACGCATATAACCAACCCTCCGTTAACACCGGTATAACTCACGGTATAAAGCGGGTCGGCAGCAACGTTAAGTCCCACATGTTTCATGCATGACATGGCGCGTGCGCCGCCTATAGAAGCGCCGATGGAAACCTCAAGAGCAACTTTTTCGTTCGGCGCCCATTCACTGAACACATCGTCATACTTTGCAATCTCTTCGGTTATTTCTGTACTCGGAGTCCCGGGATACGATGAAACAAGCCTTACTCCGGCTTCATATGCACCACGCGCAACGGCTTCGTTTCCAAGCATAAGTTTTTTCATAGCGTATAACCACCTTCATTTATTGCGCATGTCTATAACATGCTTTGCTTTGCCTGCTGTTCTTTCAATAGTCTGTGGATTCACAAGCGTTACCTTTGCGTCAATGCCAAGCACTGTTTTGAGTTTAGCCCTTACTGACGCGTTTAGCTGTTCAAGAGCGGTAAAGTTATCTAACAGAGATTCGTCCGTAAGCTCCACGCGAACCTCAAGGACATCGGCAAACGAGCTATTGCGCGTTACAACAAGCTGGTAGTGCGGTCCAACTCCTGGAATTGTAAGGAGAACCGTTTCCACTTGTGACGGAAATACGTTGACACCTTTGATTATCAGCATATCGTCGCTTCTGCCCTGTATTTTTTCCATCCTAAGCGAAGTTCTGCCGCATTTGCACGGCTCATCGATAAGACGAGTTATGTCTCTTGTCCTGTAACGAAGTATAGGCATCGCTTCTTTTGAAAGAGTCGTTATTACCATTTCGCCCTTTTCACCATACGGTAGCACTTCTCCGGTATCTGGGTCAATAATTTCACAAAGGAAAAAGTCCTCGTTAATATGCTGGCCGCATTTCATATAGCATTCTCCCGACACACCCGGTCCACCGACCTCGGTAAGCCCGTAATTTTCCGTCACGAGAATGCCCCAACGCTCCTCTATCAGCTTGCGCATTTCCTCGGTATGTCCTTCTCCGCCGAACATTCCTACGCGAAGCTTGAAATCTTCCTTCGTATAGCCGAGCTTTTGCGCCACCTCGCTCAAATAAATAGCATATGAAGGTGTGCTGACCAAAAGCGTGGTGCCTAAATCCTTCATCATCATAAGCTGCTTTTCCGAGTTGCCGCTTGAGATTGGAATAACCATTGCACCGAGCCTGTCCAGCCCAAAATGCAGTCCAAGAGCGCCGGTAAAAAGGCCATAGCCAAACGAAATCTGCGCAATGTCCTCGTCGGTTACGCCGGCAGCGGCGGCAATTCTGGCGATGCATTCCGCCCATGAATTAATATCATTTTTTGTATATCCTCCGACAATCGGCTTGCCTGTCGTTCCGCTTGAAGCGTGAATACGACGCACCTCTTTTAGCGGCACGGCAAATAAACCGTACGGATAATTGTCTCTGAAGTCGGCCTTTGTTGTAAATGGCAGCTTTGCCGCATCGGCAAGCGTCTTGATATCCTCCGGCTTGACATTTAATGCGTCAAGCTTTTTTTGGTAAAACGGAACATTATCATAGCAGCGTTTTACCGTTTCTTGCAGCTTGCGTAACTGTATCTCTCTGATATCTGCGCGAGAAGCACATTCTATTTCTTTGTTCCAAATCACATTACTGCATCCCTTTCCGTAGAAATACTATTATTCTCAACCGGCGCCGTAAACGCGCTCACGAGCGGGACAATAATAAAAGATACTGCCATTGCCGCAACTCCTGAAATCGGTGCAAAGTTAAGTGCCGCTGAGAAATCATTAGTTATTGTTTTATATACAGTCAATCCCAAAACCACCAAAAATCCGCTTAAAAGACCGCACCATGCGCCTGCTCGGGATATCTTTTTTGAATATATTCCCCAAATGAACGGTCCGATAAAACAACCTGATACTACGCCCCAGGAAAACGACATGATATTTACAATTACCGATATTTTCATAACCGCAAAAAGAAATGAAAATCCCACAAATAAAAGACATAACGCTCTTGTCAGAATCATTTGTTTTCGTTTGTCATAATCCGGCTTGATAACCGGCAAAAGGTCTACAGATATCGAAGAAGCGCTTGTAAGCACCACAGAGGAAAGCGTTGACATAGATGCCGAAAGCAAAAGCAAAAGTATCAGCGCCAAAACCGCAGTTGTAAAAAGGTTGGTATCACCAAGCGCTGCCATGAGCGTATTGGGCACAACATAATCAACGCCGCCTTCCGGCAATGTGTTGTTAAGAAATATCCGTCCCAGGAAGCCGACGAAATACGCGCCTATTCCAATTATAAGGGAAAAAAGAGTGGCGATTACCGTAGCGTAGCGGATGCTCTTTTCGTCTTTAATTGCGTAATATTTCCCTACCATTTGGGGAAGCCCCCATGTGCCAAAGCTTGTAAGTAAAATATTTGACGCGAGAAAACTCCATTTATTTCCGCCGAAAATGTCGGTAAGAGAGGAGACACCGTCATCTTCACCTAAAATGCGAATTTTCTCGATTGCGCCTCCGAGACCGCCAACAGATTGATGATTAAGCAAAATTCCCACCATCATTACGATACCAGCAATCATTACAATGCCCTGTACAAAATCGGTATGCGATGTCGCCACATATCCGCCTAAAACAAGATATATTGCGGAAAGTACTGCGATGAAAAGCATTATCACCCAAACTGGAACATCCGGAAATATCACGTTAAACATGGAACCGAGTCCCTTATATACAGCAGCGGAATAGGGTACAAGAAACACAAAAATAATTACCGCCGCATAAATTTTCATTGCCTGTGAAGAATACCGCGCCTCAAAAAACTCCGGCATCGTCTTGGCCCCGAGTTTATGCGTCAAACTGCGGGTTCTTTTTGCGAGCACCAGCCATGCTAACAGACAGCCGAGTACGGCGTTGCCTATCCCTATCCAAATTGAACCTATGCCGATATTCCACCCGTGGTTGCCTGCATAGCCCACAAAAATAACAGCCGAAAAGTAACTGGTACCGTACGCAAACGCCGACATCCACGGTCCAATACTCCTGCTGCCTAAAAGAAAGCCGTAAATATTTTTCGCCCTTTGTGATGTGTAAAGCCCGATACCAATCATCATCGCGCTGAAAAGAACAAGCGCGATAATCGTGACAGTCTGAACCTGCCCTAAATTTACCATTATCTCCTACCATCCTTCCATTCTACAAAACTACTTATATACTATACACCTTATAGCCAGCGCTGTCAACAGAAAAATTGCGGAAAAATAAAATTTATCCGAGAGAGTCAGCTCCTGTTTGCGCAACACAGGAACAGATAATAATTACAGAAAATCTTAACTGAACAAAAGAGTAAGTAGCGCAACTACTGACTCTTGGGGCAATATGTGATTATTCGTAGGCATTATTTACAACACAAACGGGCAACCATTGGCTGCCCGTTTGTGTTTTTGCTGCCTTAAGCGGCAACGCTGCGTTGTTGTTGCTAATGCTTTCTAAAACTATTTATATATTTCCCGAATTGCTCCCGCACAGCGGAAGCATAGATTCTGCACTTTGCCAGAGCATTACCTCAATTGTGCTTGCGCCATCCGTTGGCAGGCTTGCTGACGGTGCATAGGAGGCGCTTCCTGCGCTTATTTCACATTCCTTATTGATATCAAGTGATATGAGGCGCTTTCCATCCTCGGTATAAGCTGCAAAAAACAATGTGCCTGTTGTTGCACTCGGCGCTTTAATCGTCGCTGTTTGTGCAGATACGTCTACATTGGTGATGCTCAGCATCGATTTTTTAAATACTATATTGCTGACTTCCGCCCTATCATCATATCTATCTACTGTAGAGTCCTTTGTATATGAAAAAGTTACAGTGTGTGAACCCTCGCTTATATCATAAGCTACGCTATCTGTCACATTGTTTCCGGAGGCTTCTAATAAGGTAGTGCCGTCAAGAATAACATAAAACTCATCAAAGCTGTGTTCACTTGAAACAAGATAATCAAAGGATACCTCATATGTTTCTCCTGCAGGAACAACGACGCTGAAGTTCAAGCTTGTGCTATCGGAACCGGCTATCTTCTTTGAGCGGAACTTCTCCGGCGTTCCTGCTGTTGTATCTGCCGGAACTAAGCTCCAATCACCTGAAATGGCTGTAATTATGCCGTCGTCATCTGTCAGCACCTGAAGCTCTTTAACATAATCCGATATTAAAACGAATTTTGCATAAAATACCTTGTCCCCCGTATCGGTTGCCGATATTTCCGTAACTGCCGAAGTCGTAAACTCAGCGTCCTCAAACCAGCCCTCAAATACATAGTTGTCTTTTGTTGGGGCTACGGGAAGCGAAGCGCCCTCTCCCTCAATATAGCTTGTAATATTGTCGCCGTTCAAAACACCACCGTTCAGTTGAAGCGTTACGTTATAAACTCTCAGAAACTTAGCGTAATATGTTTTATCTCCTGTTGTACCTATCGGCAAGCTTGTTACTGCGCTGCCAGAGAATTCGCCGTTTTCATACCAGCCTCTGAATACATAATTATCTAAGGTAACATCAGTCGGTAAAGTTATAGCTTCAGCCGGTGTGTAGCTTGTCAAATTTCCACTGTTTATTGTACCGCCGTTTGTTTCAAATGTTATGGAGTATGAACTGTAATCAAGCTGAATCTGTGTTGCATCATCTGCTTTTACAACAAATGTGAAATTCCCGTCAGCATCTCTGCTGATTACTGTTCCGTCATATGTAACACTGTCAAATTTATTACCTTCAAATGTCAGAGAAGTACCGGCTTTTGCGTAATAGACAGTGTCAAGCTTATTCTCTTGATAAGCAATGAGCATATAGACAGACGGATTTGCTTCGGTTGCCGGAATGATATTTGATGAAGTTACCGACCAGAATCCGCTGTGTTCGGCAGTTGTGTTTTCGGTATTCAAAAGGTATGCCATTTGTAGAATTGATGGAATGCTTCCTGCACAATTGGTCACTGTTCCTGCCTGTGTCCCTACAACAGAACTGTCAGAATAGCAGTTAACAACCGTTCCTATTAAGCTTGATGTATCGTTCCTGTTATCGCCTACCAAATGACCCGCTCTGCCGTATGCTGTAACAGTATTGCCAAATTCAGCGCAATTTCGGATTATTCCGCCATAGTTGCAGCCTGCAACAGCGCCGCCGATACGGTTTGACGCATCGACTCTTGAATTGTAAACAAAGCAATTTTCAATCAGACCGCCGATTAAAACCTGACCGCACAAAGCGCCGAAACGTCCGTCGATGTTCGGATAGGTATAAGCTGCGTTTTCTATTGTAAGATTTTTAATAGTTCCGCTCAGAGTCCCGACAAGTCCCGCTGTTACATTTGTCGCGCTTGCTGTTATTGTGAAATTCGATATTTTGTGGTATCCTCCGTCTATCACACCAAAGAATCCGCGCTCAGGTATTGTTGCGCTGTCATATATTAGGGTAGAGCTGGGCTGAATCGGGTCGATGGACTCGCCGCCAAGGTCAATATCTGACGTCAGTACAGCCTCCATAGTCGCATTCTGCGATGCCGCAGCTATAAAAGCCAACAGCTCTTCTTTTGTTGAAATATACACAACAGGCGAAAATTCAGCTGCAACAGTAACTGAGCTGTCAACCATAGTAAATTCGCATGAATTACTTCCTGTTCTCTTCGTGTCAAGCTCGGCGCCTCCAGAATCGGTAACCGTAAGCTTTGAACAATAATATCCCTCAGCAGGAATTGTATTTACTGTTATCGTAGCGCCGCCGGTCGCATAATCGTCGCTCAAAACTACAGAACCGTTTTCTGCCGGGCTTACAGCAACACCGTATAAAGCGGAAAATACAGGCGGCTCCGGAGTATATGTAGTCCCGGTCGTTACCACTCTGCCGAGATATACAATTCTTCCATCGCTGTCAGACCAGGTTCCTCTTTCTGTTTTACTAAATTCCCATATAAGCTTGTTGGCTCCTGTTCCTTCAAATTCAACCTTCTCCGACAGGATGGATTCATACGGATTTGCTGTCTCCGTGAAATTTCTTTCTATTTTCAGCACGTTGTTTATATAGAAACGTAAAATAAATTTTCCGTAGTTTGTGAAGCCCTGATTGACCGCCCAGTCAAACGCCGCTATGCATGGACCTGTCGCTGTAGATTCTGCCGTTGCGGTTATAGTTTTCGATGATGTGGAGACCGAGAATGTTGCATACAAGCCGTCCGTTCTACCGTAGTAGCCATTTTCGCTCTGTGATAAATCTGACATTTCAGTTGCGGAAACGTGCTCCATAAAATCCTCGGTGTCAATAATAGATGCAGAAACAATCACGTCGCCGCTCTCTGTACCGCTTAACTGTGCATATCCATCTGCCGGAGTTGATTCAAATGTTATCTTATCGCCGAGACTGATTTCGTCTCCATTTGAGAGGACGGTGTCACCTCTCCTTGCAACAAATGTTCCGTTTTCAACCGACTCAGGCAAAACTATGGTAAAGCTTTGCGTGCCTTCGGCGAAAACAATGCCGGAGACGCCGGATAAAATCACGCCGATTGCCAAAACAGTGCTAATCAGTTTTTTTTTTGGTTTTTCTTTTCATGTTTTTTCTCCCTTCAAAATTTGGGTAGTGCCAAACAGACACCCCCGCTTTTTATTTTAACTATTCGTTAAAACCATTGTTTTTGCGCTGTCTAAAATATAATTGCGCGGAGATGATAAAATCGTTTTCAGCCGTTATTTTTGCGAAGTTTTTTTGTTTGCTTGTTGTCATACATATTTTCGTCCGCGCACTGCATAAGCCGAATTGTATTCCCCGTCTTTGAAAAAAGTGCATATCCTATTGAAAACTCAATTTTATATGGTGTTTTATGAATTTGAACAGCGGCTTGAAACTCGCTGTTTATACTTGCAATCTTTTCCTCAACATCAAACACACAGCTGCACGGCATGAGAATCATAAATTCGTCTCCGCCCAACCTTGCGGCAAATTCGCCTTCGACAATACAAGTTTTAAGCTTTTTCGCGGTCTGTGAAAGCAGTTCGTCACCGGCGTGGTGTCCATAAAAATCGTTCAGATGCTTAAAATCATCAAGATCAATAAACAGTGCGGCAAAATCAGCATTGTTTTCATAATAGTTTTTCTCAAATTTGCCTAAAACATCAAAGAAAAACCTTCGGTTGGGAAGTGCTGTTAAAATGTCATAGTTGGCCATGTAGTGATAATCTTCGGCGAGCTCTTTGTATTTCTTTTGCTCCGCTTCAAGCGCTTTTTGGACCTGTTTCTGTTTTGTGACATCTTGACACGACAAAATTATGCACACAAAGTTGCAATTCTTATCTGTAATAACAGACGAAGATAAAAGTACATCCTTAATTTCGCCATCTTTGCAAACCACTTGAGACTCACTGTTCAATAAATTGTCGGTCGATAAAATCTTGTTAAAATCATCGCGCTGCAAAATGAAACTACTGATATTTGCACCGATGAGTTCACGGTCTTGGTGTGTCAACAAATTTTGAGCCGCGCGATTGCATTTCAAAACTTCGCCGAGCTCGTCGATAACAATGAGTGGATTATTGCTTGCTTTGAAAATGTCATCGGAGGAAATTACCAAATTAATATTAAAAACATCATAGTGGCAAACAATACCGAAATACCCCACGCCGAAAAGCGCAGTTCCAACACTCGCCAGCGCCGGCAAAATCGGATATGTAAGCGGTAAAACGATGTCAGCAGTAACGCCGAATAAAATGGTTATCATATCTAAGATAATGAACCCGATTGCAAGCTCACGTTTTAACTTGTGTTTTACTGCCTTTGCCCATTTATAGAGCATGTAGAACGCAGCGCCGAAATAACTTATGAGATAAATGACATACACCCAAAGCCAAAAGGATGTAACGGAATTCTGGTACGTCCAGCCCCACCCGTTCGCCGCAGGAATTATTTTTTGCGCCAAAGAAGTGGTTTCTCCGAAAAAGTTTCGGCAAATCAGCACAACCATGGGCAGGAAAAACAAACACAACTTCCACCAGCAGCGGTAAAATTTATCTTTGTCAGTCAGCGCCAAAAAATAGAACGCGGTAATAGCGACAAATCCGCACCACCCAAATGACGCTAACTTGTGCCAAAAAAACGCCTCCTCGGCAGTCGGCGCCGCAAAAAAGAATGAATAACAAAATGACCACCATGCTAAACTGCTCAATACTGCGCATGCTGATATGTTCAGAACAGTCTTTCTTTCAACGGTCACAATCCAACCGGCGCCGATAAAAAAGGCCGTATATATAATGATAGAAATAACGGACAAAACAGTCATATTATAAATCTCCATACAACCATGACAAATATCGCAGCTACTTCACTTCGTGACCGCCATCGCCTATATCGTCAACATAAAACGAAGCGTCATAGCCTATGCGTTCACGATAAGCATCACCGACATTTTTAATAAAACTCTCCACGGCAGCTTCTTGCACTATGGAAACTGTGCAGCCGCCAAAGCCTGCTCCCGTCATTCTTGAGCCAATGGTTCCATTTTGCTTACGCGCCTCTTCAACAAGCGTATCAAGTTCAATTCCCGTGACTTCGTAAAGGTCGCGCAGCGAATCGTGACTTTCATTCATTAGCTTTCCGAATTCTGAAATATCGCCGGCCTCAAGCGCTTTTACAGAACGAAGGACACGGTCATCTTCACTTATAACGTGCTCTACCCTCTTGCGAACTACGGGATTTGTAATAAGGTTTTTATGCGCCTCAAACTCTGCAAGAGAAATGTCCCCTAAACAAGTTGCTCCGCAAAGCTCTTTTTTCAGCGCAACAAACCCTTCGTCACACTCTGCACGGCGTTCATTATACTTACTGTCAGCAAGGGAACGTTTTTTGTTAGTGTTTGCTATAACGATTTTGCAGCCGTCCATTTTTAAGCCTACGAGCTTATAGCTCAAATCCTTGCAGTCAAGAAAAATGACATGGTTTTTTTTACCCATAGCAGAGGCAAACTGGTCCATTATTCCGCAGTTTACTCCACAGTAATTATTTTCCGCACCCTGTCCGCAAAGCGCCATTTCAATCATGTTGAGCGGCTCCGTTATACCCTTTTTCTCATTGGAAAAAGTGGCAAAGGCAATCGCCGTTGCGACCTCTATTGCCGCCGAGGATGACAATCCGCCGCCGTGCGGTACGGTATCGTCAAACAACAGCTCGCAGCCAATAATTTCATAACCGCGTTTTTGCAGCTCTGCAGCAACACCAATCTGATAGTTGCCCCATTCAAGGTGTTTATAGTCCATGATTTTTGAAATGTCCGCTTCCACATAATCGGGTAAGTCAGTAGCGCGCATTTTGATAATACCATTATCTGTCACCCGTGCCGCAATGGTTGTACCCATAGTCAGTGCAGCTGGGAAAACAAAACCTCCGTTGTAATCCGTATGTTCTCCGATAAGGTTTACTCTGCCGGGGGAACGAAATATGCGGATGTCGCCGCCGCTCCCGCCGTAATGCTTTATGAAAAGTTCTTTAAGCTCTTTAATTTCCATCTACTTATCCCCTTCCGTAAATCTCTTGTGTGCCGCGCGGAGTTCTTCGCTTGTTGTCTCCGGAGCGGTCGGATTGCAATGCGCCCATGCGCCGGTTTCACTTGACGCGTTAAACTTTTGCTTGTCGCGGCTTCGCATTGGCGGGAAAAATTCAATGTGGAAATGATAATAATCCGACGTATCCTCACAGTTGACCGGCGACTGATGCATACACATCATATACGGGAACGTGTAGCCGAACAAAGCATCAAGTGTTCCGGCCGTCTCGCGAACGGCACGCGCTAAATTATCACGTTCACGTTCGGTAAACTGCGCGAGATTTTGCTTGTGAGATTTGGACGCTATGTACATGCCATAAGGATATTCGGAAAAGAATGGCAAAAATACGATAAAGTCCTCATTTTCAAAAATGACGCGCTTTTCAAATTTTTTCTCCTCTTCGAGCATATCACATATGAGGCAGCGATTTGTCTGTTCAAAATGTTCTTTGCAAGAGTCTAACTCCAGCTGCAGCTTTTTAGGAATAAAACTGTAACCATAGATTTGTCCGTGCGGATGCGGCATAGTCACACCCACAACTTCGCCTCTGTTTTCAAATATGAAGATATATTTAATCTTCTCGTCCTTCTTAAGCTCTGTGAAGCGCTCTGTCCATAAATCAACCAGTTTGCGGACATGTTCTGTCGGAAGTTCAGGAAGCGTTACCGTATGCTCCGGCGAATAGAGGATGACCTCGCATTTTCCATACGCTTCCGCTGTTTTATATATGCCGCGCGCTACATCATCTGGAACGGGAGGAATTTGGGACAGTGCGGGGAAATCGTTATCATACTTATAAACGTCAAAGCGCTTTGGAACTTTGTCGTTGTCTTCGCCCGGACAGAACGGACACCAATCTTTCGGCATCTGCGGTCTGTTTTGGCGATGTGAAGCAATCATTACCCAGTCTTTTGTCAAAGGATGCCAGCGTAATTCAGCCATTAAAATCACCTCATGTAAAAAATATGTTTTTCTCAATGTATATAATTATATATTCACACGCTTCAATCGTCAAGAATTATCTTGCAAAAGTGACGAAAGAATTTGCATGTAAACTCCATGCGGGTCTTTCTGAAAACTCTTACAGAGGCGTTTCCCCGTTTCATTGTCTGGTACGGCTATTCTGAGACGAAAGGACTCAGCCCCGGCATCGTTTATAGACATTACCGCTGCGTATTCCGTTTCACTAATCTGTTCGCAATACGCAACGACGCTCTTTGCATCGCGCACTTCTTTTGCCTTTTGTCGTGATGTCGCGTGCAACTCTTTTCGCACCGACATCGGAACACGCTCTCCGAAAAACTCCAGAGTCTCTTTCCCTTTCGCAGTAATAGAATACATTCTTAAATTATCATCAAAATAATATGTAACAAGACCTTTTTCCGCCAAATCAAACAAATAGTGCTGCACGTCAAAATACTCTGCGAACGAGTGTGAAATCACAATGTCCGTAATCAGCGCATTGGAGACAGGGATTATAAAATAGTCCAGCACACTCAATATTACGAGTTTGATATCTTCTTCTTCTTCAAAATGATATCCCATAGGTACACAACCTTACATAAAAATCATTGTAATTTATTATAGCACGTTTTTGAATATAAAGCTACAATTTTTTTCATTTCCCTTGAATTTTGTACTGCGGTTTGATAAAATAAAAAGCAGAGGTGATTCATTTGAAACGCACCGCAACTTTTATATGCCGCGAATGCGGCTACGAAACAGTAAAATGGCTTGGCAAATGTCCCTCCTGCGGTGAATGGAATACATTTGACGAAATCACTGTACAGAGTGCGCCTAGGACGCAGCAAGCCGCATTTCATTCACTTACCCCTGTCAATATCAGAGATATAGATACACAAAGCGGAGAACGTGTTACAACACAGAGCGAGGAATTTGACCGCGTTTTAGGCGGCGGAATAGTTCCCGGTTCTCTTGTGCTGTGCTGTGGCGAGCCCGGCATAGGAAAGTCTACTTTTTTACTCCAGGTTTCCTCCGAACTCTCCGAGACTAAGAAGGTTCTCTATATTTCGGGCGAGGAGTCCGCCTCGCAACTCCGGCTGAGGGCCAACAGGCTCAATATGTTAGGGAACAGCTTGTTTGTAGCAAATGAGACCAACTTGGAAGTCATTGCCCAGACCATTCTTGAATCAGAAGCGGCGTATGTTATTATAGACTCTATCCAAACTCTTTACTCCCCGCGCCTCACGTCTGCTCCGGGCAGTGTGAGTCAGGTGCGCGAATGCACACTGCGTTTTATGCAGATGGCAAACGACAACGCCATAACTTTCTTTATTGTGGGACATGTAACAAAAGAAGGCGCTATTGCGGGACCGCGAGTTTTAGAGCACATGGTTGACTGCGTGCTCTATTTTGAGGGCGAGAGACAGCAGAGCTATCGTATTTTGCGCGCTGTGAAAAATCGTTTCGGATCGACAAATGAAATTGGTGTTTTTGAGATGACGGACAAGGGGCTTGTCGATGTGCCCAATCCTTCGCTCATGCTTCTTTCCGGCCGCCCGATAGACGTCCCGGGCAGTGCGATTGTTTGCTCCATTGAGGGTACACGTCCTGTTTTAGCGGAAGTGCAAGGGTTGGTTGCGTCAAGCCCGCTTGCCATTCCGCGACGAATGTCGAGCGGTGTGGATGTAAACCGTTCACTGCTCATAATAGCTATTTTGGAAAAAAGAGGCGGATTACCGCTTGCCAATCAGGACGTGTATATTAACGTTACAGGCGGCATAAGAATTACGGAACCGGCTGTGGACATGGCAATTGCGGCGGCGCTTATTTCTTCTGCTGCCCAAAAACCGCTTCCATGTGAGATGGCGTTTTTCGGTGAAATAGGCCTTACCGGTGAAATCAGAACTGTATCACAAGCACAACGGAGGCTTGACGAGGCAAAGAAAATGGGGTTTACAAAATGTATGCTGCCGTTTGATTCTCTCGGCGCTATCGAGAGAACTGACGCAATGGAAATAGTGTCTGTGAAAAATATTGCAGACGCCAAGAAATATATATTAGGATGAAAAAGCTGATTGTTTTAATTCTTGTAACTGCAATTTCCTTGCATGTGTATGCTCTTGACAATTCTACCATCAGTTCATGGGCGGAAAGCGAAATCACTCTTGCGCTGGATTACAAATTGCTCAAAGACGTAAACGCTTTCTCTGACTATGGAGCGCAGATTACGAGGCTGCAAATGTGCGGTCTTATTGTTGATACTTACGAATTGATGAGGGGGAAACCCTGCGGTGAGCCTGTAGCGGAAAACATCTTCACTGACACCAATGACCGCCGTGTACTTCAGGCGGCAGAGCTGAAAATTGTTTTTGGAGACCAGTTTGGAGCTTTTGAGCCGTTGCGGGTAATTACACGCGAAGAGGCGGCGGTTATGCTTACTCGCCTGCTCAACATGTGCGATATCGACTGTGAACTTGATATTGTGGATGTAGAGGATACCTTGGGCGAATATCTTGATGCGGATTTGGTTTCTTACTGGGCAATAAACGACATTGCTTTTATGATACGAAGCGGCTACATGGTTGGAACGGACATGCGAATTCTCTCACCCAAGGGTAATATTACAATTGAGCAGTCCGTAATTCTACTCACACGGGTTTACCTGAAAAACAACCCCGAATTCTCGTTTGACGGCGAGGAGATTATCGCGGATTTACCGCCCGAGGTTTCAAACGAAATCATTCTTCCGCGTGCTGACGACGGCACCTATGCAACGAATAACCGCGCAGAGATTTTTACCGAAGGCGAAATAACAAGCCGCGAGGAAGCAGAAGCGCAAATGGTGGAAATTGTTATTGATGTTTGGAATATAGACGCAAACGGCGAGAAGTACCCTGCAAAGCGCTATATCACAGTACACAAAAACATGGCGGCGCGCTTCCAGGCTGTTTTCGATGAGATTTTTAACGGTCCTGAGAAATTCCCCATTAAAAATGTCGGTGGTTTTTCATGGCGCACAGGTCGCCTTACACGCCTTTCCGAACACAATACGGGAACTGCAGTTGATATTAACTGGGAGGAAAACTACTGTATTTACAGTGATGGCTCTATCGTCGGAAAATATTATAAGCCCGGCGAGGATCCGTATTCTATAGTTCGCGGAGGCGATGTGTGGAACGCGTTTGTAAAATACGGCTTTACCTGGGGCGGCGATGCATGGCGGAAAACGCGTGACTATATGCATTTTTCCTACTTTGGAACTTGAGGTGTGATGATGAAAACAGTGTTGATTACAGGCGCTGCTAAAGGCATTGGCGCGGCTACGGCAAGGCTTTTTGACAAAAATGGATACGCTGTTGCGATAACATATCTCACTTCCGCAGGGGAAGCAGAAACGCTTTGCGCCAAACTGACCAATGCCCGCGCTTACCTATGCGACATATCAAACCCTGCCACAGCACGCAAAACGGTGGACGCTGTTGTTTCAGATTTTGGCTCAATAGACATATGCGTGAATAATGCCGCGGTATCGCATTATGGACTTTTAAGCGACATGAGCGACGAAGACGTAAAACGTATTTTGGACGTTAATGTTTTTGGCACCCTTAATATAATACGCGCAGTACAGCAGTATATGGTTTCAAGGAAGAGCGGCGTCATAACAAACATTTCCTCAATATGGGGAATTACCGGTGCGTCATGCGAAGTTCTCTACAGCACGGCAAAAGCGGCTATCATCGGACTCACAAAGGCGCTTGCCAAAGAGCTTGGACCTTCCGGGATTCGTGTTAACGCAGTTGCTCCGGGATTCGTGAAAACAGATATGACGCGTGGTTTCTCGGATGAGGATGTGGCAGCCTTTTGTGCCGAAACTCCGCTCGGCCGCATTGCTCTTCCGGAGGAAATTGCAGAGGCAGTTTACTTTATATCATCTTCAAAGGCAAACTTTGTAACCGGTCAAGTGATAAGTCCCAACGGCGGAGTTGTTATGTAGCACAAAAACAGTCCTCCTACATACTATGTTAGTGGAGTCTTTAGGCTCACAAGCCCGGATAACCCGGATAACAAGTATAAGGAGGACTATTTTATATGACCGACGAAACCATTACCAGCTCCTTCGGCTGTAAGGATAAGGTGTGTATACAAACAGACCAGGTGTACGACTCTTGCCGCAGTAAGGAATGTATAGAGTGTCTGCGCGTATATATGACCGAAACCGGCCAGGAAATTATTGACCGTGCGCTGGATGTTAAATGTAAAAAGAGTGAGATAATTTGGGTTTTCAGCGACGTGGAACGTCTGCCTTTTAACAGCGGATATTATACGGTGGATTTGAATTTCTTCTTCAAAATCACGCTGGAAGTGTTTACGGGTATCAACCGCCCGGTAACCGTTGAAGGATTGGCAACGTTTGAGAAAAAGGTCGTGCTGTTTGGCAGTGAGGGCAGCGCGAAAATATTTACATCAAAATTCAAAGAGGACGCCTTCGATGCGCAGCTTTGGCAGAAGACCAATATGCCGAAAGCCGTTGTTGAAGTGGTGGACCCGATTTGTTTAGGCGCGAAGCTTTCAGACATAAATGACCACTGCTGCCGCTACGCAGATGAGGATTTGGACGTTTGTAATATACCCGATTGTATCAGGCGTGTATTTGACGACCGAATTATAGGCTGCCGCGAGCAAGGCAGACGCGTGTTTGTAACTATAGGCCTTTTCTCTATTGTTAGATTGGAGCGCAATGTGCAGCTGCTTATACCGGCGTATGACTTTTGTATCCCAGATAAAGAGTGCGTAGCCTCAACCGAAGATGACCCATGCAATCTGTTTGAAAAAATTTCGTTCCCCGTGGATGAATTTTTCCCGCCTCAGTCTCCGGAATGCTTTGACCAGTGCGACAACCCTTGCAGTGAATAGAAAAAAGCTACATTAAAGCGCCTGTGCTAAAAGGCCATGTGTGCCTGCGGGCGGGTCCATAAAAATAATATAGATTATAAAGCTGCGGCGCCCGCAATTAAGTTGGCGCCGCAGCTTTGTGGAGTTGGCTAAAACTTATTCATAACTATACCTGTAATAAGCTTAGGATAAAAGTATGTCGATTTCTGCGGCATCTTCTCATTTATGAGAGAAACATCTTTTATTTGGCTTATTTTTGTGGCGTTAAGCATGAACGCGCATTGGAATTTACCGCTTCTGACACCAGCTATCGCTTCGTCAAAGTCACGTGTATAAGTAAGATTTATCTGCTGCGCCATGTTCGCCTTATCAATTCCCAAATTACGCTCTAAAATAAGTGTGTGCAAAACACTGACATCAAGCGTTTTATACTCCCTGGTTTTATCCGGCAGCGCTTCGTCCATTGCAGAAGGGTTTTTGAGTGTTATAATATAATAGTAGTCTTTGCCGGTATACAGCGCGTATGCGTTTTTGTCAGCATGTGCTGCAAGGGTCGAAAAAATTGTGGAGGAATCCGCCGATACCTTTTCCACACGGAAATTATCCTGCATTTTATCAACAAGCTCCGCTTCGTTAAACGCCGGCAAATCACGCACAAGCCGATGCGTTGGGAAAACAGCAAGCCCTTTATCTTCCATTTCGACAAGGAACATCATACAATAATTAGCGCTCTCGCTTAAACCATTAATTTCGTGCAGGTAATTGCGGTAATTGAGCGCCGTTTCATAGCGATGGTGGCCGTCGGCAATAAAGAGCTGTTTGTCGGCAAAAGCGTCTGTAATTCTTTTTGTTTCTTCAGGCTCCTTAATTATCCAAAGATTCTGTGTCAAATTATCAAAAGACTTAAAGCTTATATCAGGCTTTCTTTCGCTCAAGCGTTTGATTGCCGCAGGAAGCGCCATGGAAGGGTCAGAATAAAGCGAGTAAATTTGGCTGAAATTACAATTCGTAGCCTTCATCAAATTAAACCTGTCTGTTTTTGCTTTGGAAAGGGTTTCCTCGTGTGGTAAAACAACTCTTTTTGAAAATTCAACTAACTCCACCCTGCCTATTATACCTTTTAGGGAAAGTGTTTCACCGTTATTCTCAAAAATTTCTTCATAAATGTAAAACGCATCGGCTTCTTCAACTTTAAGCGTTCCGTCCGCCAGCCAATCCGAGAGAAACTGCGCGGCGCGTGTATAGCGGTTATCAGAATCGCTGTCTTGGTCAAACACTTTACCATATTCAAGCCGGATTACATTATGCTCGCTTTTTTGGTAAAATGCATCTTGCTCAGAGGGGGAAATAATATCGTACGGCGGAGTAGTAACGTTCGACAGCTGAGACTCATCAGAATAGCGCAGTGCCTTAAAGGGAACAACTTTTGCCATATAAACACCTCATATTCATAATTTAACGTAGCACATCATTTGTACATTTAATATCATACCATGTTTTTGCTCAAACTTCAAGTAGGACTAATGAAGAATTTTTAATTATAAAATTTAGGAACGGCAGGTAATATTTCCTTGAATGATATTAAGCAAAGGTGCAGATATTATATGCAGACGGAGGTGGAGCAGATGAAAAATGCGTTTTGTTCCATAAAGGGTCGAAACGTATACAATGTTGAGAATGAGAAGCTCGTCGGACGACTTTCCGATATACTTCTTTACCCATCTTCTGAGAAATTGTTCGGGATTATCTGCACAAATGAAAATATACTGTATAAGCATAGACTCTTTCGTGCAGGTAAAATCCTTTCTGTAACCGAGAGCAGAATTAATGTCATCGGCCACGGAGAGCGATTTGTAAGAGTTCTTCCTTGCGAAGAAAAAGCTCGAAGCTGCAGCACTCTTACCCACGGTTTCAAGGTCGTTTCACGTGCGGGAAAAACTCTCGGATATGTAAAAGATATTACTCTTGACTTTGAAATTGGACAGCTTTCCGAACTTGAGGTGGGCGTTTCTCTTGCCGAAGATTTGCTCTACGGTCGCAAAAGCGTTAACGCCGAAGGCGTTATCAGCTTTTGCGACAACCGTCTGATTATAAATGAAGAAAGCTTAAAAAATAAGAAGCTTTCCGGAATACAAAACTTATTGAAACGGAGATAGTTATTATGCAGAGAGGAAATGGTTTTTCAAAAGGGCTCATAACAGGTATTGTTGTCGGAGGTGTGGCGGGAATGCTTGTGGATCCGATGAAGGACCGTGAGAGCAATAAAATGCGTCACGGAGTAGGCGCTGTATTTCGCGGCATGGGAAACATTATAGACAGCCTTGCGGAAATGAGGAAGTAATGGGCAAACGCGAGGAAATTACCGTAAACGTAGTGTTTTTAGGTTGTTTGATTTTAATGTTCGTGTCGCTTGCTTTCCCGATAAGCCGTGCCGTCGCCGCTCCATTGATGGGCGGCGCGCTTTTATATCTGTTTGCAAAACCGTTCGTTGTTTTTTTTGCGCGTTTCAAAATTCCCTACTGCGTATCGGTTATTAGTTTTTATGTACTCTTACTCGCAGCTTTGATTGCAGTCATAGTCTTTCTCTTCCCTCTTGCTGCTGAAGCGCTTAATGCGGTAATAGAAATGCTTCCGGAGAGAATTGAAGAGTATTTCAACTCACAAAATTTATTCAGCAGTATTCTTGACGGAGGCGGAAGCATAGCCAGATGTGCAGGTGATATTGCCATAGCTGCAGTTCTTTCCTTTTATTTCCTGCGCGATAGCCGAAAAATTTCCAAGATGTGGGCGGGAATTATACCGCTTCGTTATCAGAAGTGTACTTTTGAGCTTTTTAACTCTCTGCGGGATTCAGTGACGGCATTTTTTCGCGGTCAAAGCTTGCTTTGCATTATTCTCGCCGTCCTTGAAAGCATAATGCTGCTTGCGTTTAAAATACCGTATGCGGTTTTACTGGGTATCATTGGAGGGCTGCTCGATATTATTCCCTATTTCGGAGCCACTTTAGGGTTTGTTCCAATTTGTGTAGTGACATTTTTATTTGCGCGGGAAAAAATCATTTATATTGCAACGGCATTTGTAATCATACAGCTTGTTGAAGGTTCAATTCTTGCTCCGCGCATATCCTCGGCAAGCGTAGGGTTAAGTCCGATAAGCGTAATAATTGCCCTTATTATCGGTTCTGCGTTTGCATCGTTCTGGGGGATGCTGCTCTCAGTGCCTTTTGCCGCAGTTGCGGCGGTTTCACTAAAAAAACTGTTTCGTGCGCTGGTCTAAAAAGCACAAACTACGGAACATTATTTGCCGCAGCGTCCGCAGCTGCTTTTCATAAATTAACAATTATTATGTCAGAAAACGCTTGAAAGAAATGCAGCGTTGTGATAAACTATATAAAAACATACGGAGGATATAGATGCTTAAAGATATACAAATAGCTCAAAACGCGGTGATGCTGCCGATAAACGCCATTGCCGCCCGAATAGGTTTTTCAGAGGATGATATTATCCCTTACGGCAGATACAAGGCGAAAATTTCAGCGCAGGCGCTTGCGCGTTTGAACAACAATAAAAAAGGGAAGCTAATTCTAACTACGGCGATTAATCCCACTCCTGCCGGAGAGGGCAAAACAACTACAACCGTTGGCTTAGGTCAGGCACTGACCCGCATGGGAAAAAACGCTGTCATAGCTTTGCGGGAACCATCTCTCGGCCCCGTAATGGGGATTAAAGGCGGTGCCGCCGGAGGTGGTTATTCTCAGGTCGTCCCTATGGAGGATATAAATCTGCATTTTACCGGCGATATACATGCAGTAACCGCAGCGAACAACCTGCTTGCTGCGTTGATTGACAATCACTTACATCATGGCAACTCACTGGGAATTGATTCGCGAAAAATTGTGTTTAAGCGAGTTATGGACATAAACGACCGCGCGCTTCGTGAGGTTGTCGTAGGCCTTGGCAGTATGGCAAATGGTTTTGTGCGGCAGGATTCTTTTATGATTACCGTAGCCAGCGAGGTTATGGCGTGCCTGTGCCTTGCCAACGATCTTAACGAGCTGAAAGAAAGGCTTGCGCGTATAGTCGTCGCGTATGATTTTAATGATAAGCCAATTACAGCAGCTGATTTGAAGGCAGAGGGCGCAATGGCGCTTTTGCTTAAAGATGCAGTTCTTCCTAACCTGGTACAAACGCTTGAAAACACACCTTGTTTTATTCACGGAGGTCCTTTTGCCAATATTGCTCATGGGTGCAACAGTATCATTGCCACTAAAACGGCTCTTTGTGTTGCTGATTACGCGATTACAGAGGCGGGGTTCGGCGCGGATTTGGGCGCAGAAAAGTTTTTCGATATTACTTGCCGCGCGGCAAATCTTAAGCCTGACGCAGCGGTGCTTGTGGCAACCTGCCGTGCACTTAAGTACAATGGCGGCGTGGCAAAAAAAGACGTTGCGGCACCCAATCTTGCCGCGCTTATAAAAGGGCTTCCCAACATTGAAAAACATATTGAGAACATACGCAAATTCGCTGTTCCGCTTGTTGTGGCGCTTAACCTTTTTCCGGAAGACAGCGAAGAAGAAATTGCCGCAGTACGTGAATTCTGCAAAGATAAAGGAGTTAAGTGCGCTGTTTCCGAAGTCTTTGCAAAGGGCGGCGCGGGCGGAATGGAGCTGGCCGTTGCCGTGCTCGATGTACTTGACGAGGAAAGTCATTTTACTCCCATCTATGCCCTTGAAGGCAGTTACTACGATAAATTTGAAGTTATTGCAAAAGAGATTTACGGCGCTGAAGGAGTGGATTTTCTCCCTTCGGCAAAAAAGGCAATAAATAGTATCGTTGCCGAAGGCTACGATAATCTGCCGATATGTACTGCGAAAACGCAGTACTCTTTATCGGACGACCCTGCGCTTTTGGGTAGGCCAAAAGGTTTCAGAATTACCGTTCGCGACGCTTATGTGAACGCCGGAGCAGGTTTCGTGGTTATGCTTACTGGAAATATAATGACAATGCCGGGACTTCCCAGGCAAAGCGCAGCGGAAAACATGGATGTAGACGGCAGCGGCAACATAACCGGACTTTTCTGATAAGGTGGCTATTTTATTGAGAAAATACATTTCAGCTTCCGTTGAGGAGACAGAAAACATTGCATATGAAATCGCAAAAACTGTTTCTGCGCCGCAAGTAATCTGTTTGATAGGAGAACTCGGAGCCGGAAAAACAGCGTTTGCGAGAGGTTTTGTCCGCGCATTTGGCATTAATAAAGGCGTATGCTCTCCAACATTTACGATTATGCACCGCTACGAAGGTGAGAAAACCATTGACCACTATGACCTTTACCGTATTAATTCCGTGGAGGAATTAGAGGAGACCGGATTTTTCGAGCAGATAGAGCATAATATTTCTCTTGTTGAATGGGCAGACATGTTTCTTAACAATATGCCGAGCGAAAGCATCTTTATCCGAATAACAAAAGGTGAGCGTGATGACGACAGAATAATTACAAGGAGTGACAAAAATGATGACGCTTGCAGTTGACACATCGGCTCTTACGGCTTCCGTTGCAATCACCGATGGTGAAAAAATCCTGTGCGAGCTTTCATTTACAACTGCTCTCACCCACTCCGAAACGCTTATGCCAATGATTGATTTTGCCCTTTCGGGGACAAAGCTGACATGCGCAGACATAGATGTATTTGCATTCGCCGGCGGACCGGGTTCGTTCACTGGTCTTCGTATAGGCGCGGCAACGATTAAAGGTCTTGCGCGCGGTGCGGGGAAACCGATTGTTGGGGTATCTACTTTAGAGGCGCTTGCATATAATGTGATGCGCGACGGCTTTACCATCGCTCCAATTATGGACGCAAGGCGAGGTGAAGTATACTGCGCGCTCTATAGGTTTAACAATGGAAGTATAGAATGCCTAAGACAGCCAGATGCAACGGCGCTTGAGATGTTTGTGCGTGATATCGACGGCGAAGCAATCTTTGTTGGCGACGCTGTAGATGTATATAAAAATAGAATATCTTCCCTGTTGGACAAGCGAGCAATTTTTGCACCTCAAAACTCGCTTTTGCAGAGAGCCTCATCAGTTGCAATGGCAGCAACCGGTAAAAAACCGCTTGAAGATGCACAGCTTGTTTATCTGCGGAAATCACAGGCTGAGCGTGAATATGCGTTTAAGGAGACGAATTTGAAATGAACATTGTCATTGCTTCGGACCACGGCGGGTACACTCTTAAAACACAGCTTGCGGAATATCTGTCTAAAAAAGGCGAGAACGTTATTGATGTCGGGACATATTCCGATGTGTCATGTGATTACCCCGACTTTGCACAAAAGGCCTGCGCGCTTGTTCTTTCAAAGGAAGCGGACTTTGCGATTTTGCTGTGCGGCACAGGGATAGGCATCTCAATCGCCGCAAATAAAATTCCAAAAATCCGATGCGCAGTTTGCAGCAACGTCGAAACGGCACGCTTGGCCAAAGAACACAACAACGCAAATGCCATAGCCCTCGGCGGCCGCATTGTAAAATTTAATGAAGCTAAGGAAATTGTTGATACATATATGTCGGCAAGTTTTGCCGGCGGAAGGCATCAAGTAAGACTGGATAAAATTCTATCTATAGAAGAAAGGCAGTGGAAAATATGAGATGCCCTTTTTGCGCACATGGGGACAGCAAAGTTGTGGATTCTCGTCCTACTGAGGACGGAAACGCCATAAGAAGGCGCCGCGAATGTATTTCTTGTGAAAAGAGATTTACCACATATGAGAAGATTGAAATTATCCCGGTTATGGTAATCAAAAAGGATGGCAGGCGCGAGGTATTTAACCGCGACAAGATAATGCGCGGTGTCATTACCGCTTGCGAAAAACGCCCAGTCCCTATGGAAGCTATTGAAGCGCTTGTATGCCAAGTCGAAAACGAATTTCAGAATTCTCTCGAAAAAGAAATTTCTTCGGAGAAAATCGGCGAACGTGTCATGAACAGCTTAAAAACTCTTGACGAGGTTGCTTATGTCAGATTTGCATCGGTTTACCGGCAGTTTAAGGATATCAATACCTTCATTGCCGAGGTGAACAAACTATTAACAGATAAGGATTGATAAGTAAATGGCTGTATTGAACTGCTCATACAGGAGCGTCGCGCTTGAAAAGAACACTATGCTTAACGTCATATTGCCCGATGTACGTGAGGCGGGTGTGAAAATACGCGCTCTTTATCTTTTGCACGGGTATACGGATGACTATTCGGCATGGATGACATATACTTCTATCGGACGTTACGTTAGAGACGAAAACATAGCGGTAATTATGCCGGATGCGCAAAAGAGCTTTTATGCCGATATGTATTACGGCGACAATTACTATACTTATATTTCAAAAGAACTTCCGCATTGGTGCGAAGCGCAGTTCAATATTTCCTGCGACAGGAACGAGCGTTATATTGCAGGGCTTTCAATGGGCGGCTACGGAGCGCTTAAGATAGGATTGTCCAACATTGATTCATATAGGGCGATAGGCGCGTTTTCACCGGCTTGCAATGTTAAAAACATACAGCAAAGTCACGAGCTGCTGCACACGGCGATAATGGGACCGGGTGTGGACTCTGTGGGCAGCGATGCGGACTTATATAAGCTTTGTGAAAATGCCGAAAACGCCGGCAAAATGCCGCTTGAAATTTACCACTGGTGCGGCAGTGACGATTTTATGATAGAAGATAACCGTGAATTTGCCGCGTATATGAGAAATAAATCATTTTGCAATTACACCTTTTGCGAGACTGACGGCGACCATTCGTGGGTTTATTGGGACAGAGAGGTTGAAAAATTCATTGGCATTATTAAAAAATTGAACTAAAGTCTGTAACTGCCCAATTTTCCGATAACAGAAAAACCGAGAAGTAGTTTTCAAACTGTTAAAAAAGCCACCCAAACCGAGAGATAAGGGTGGCTTTTTATAATGAATGTACTTAACAGTGTAATATCCCGACAAAGTATATGTCTTCAATCTGCCGCCGTAATGGAATTTTCGTACCATACAAGCAGTTTGGCGCCGAGATTTGGTATAAGCTCTGCATCAAAGCTTTTAATCTCGTTTTTTTCAAATGTTTCAGTTCGCTTATCAACGGCTTGCAAAATATTTTCTCCATCGTGAGAGGCAATATAGATGTCATAGACCGCTTCAGCGGCACTTAAAATATTAAAGAAAAGTTTGTCGCTCGTTTTTGCCGTGTAAACGACCTTCGCATCCCCCGCCGTCGCTTCAAAGTTCCATACATTAAAAAGTCCTGCGGCAACGCCGTTTCCTCCCCTTACGCATACTTTAGATATATCGCTTACCTCCGGCGCATCGCTTCTAAAGGCAAAATCTTCTGCGAGAAGAGTGGTTATGCCGCCTTCATCACTCACAAAGACAGAATATTTCTTGTTGGGCACATCGAGCGCAACAGTTATAATGTAGGTTTTATTTGTTGTATAATAAATCGTATTTGTCGCACCGAATGCACTGCCGTTTCTTGCATCCATAGTGCCATCGGGTTTTATTCTGATAACCATGCTGAAATTGGTAAACGCATTGGGATTAACATCGGAGCCTGCAAAGCCTACCAGCCCATCACTTAGCGCGTTCGCCGAAAGAGAATAGCTGAAAATCGCTCTTTTTTCATATTTGCCAATGTTGTAGGTGGTATAGTTGTTTGAGGATGCCCATGCATCGTCAGTATCGGCAACACCCGCCTCGTGCGCTGCCCAGACTATCGAACGGCCGCCTCTGTTAAGGCGTGCGTAATTCGGTATTGCAGTCAGCTCAATTTCTTCAAGACCTGTCGATGTTTTTTTCTTTGCCTTACCTTGAATTAGTGTAACGCCCTCCAATACAGAGGCATCATAGCGCGTGGTGAGTGTTGAATCATCATCAATGACAACGCTCCCGATGCTGTAGACGCTGTTATCTACATCCTCTAAATTATATACTATAGGTCCGCGCGCAAGCGCCACTCTCCCATTATCCGCCTCAATGCGCGGGTCTGCATAAATGCGCTTTATCTCCATAGGGAAATCGAGCGAGATATAGTCTCCGGCGCTCCAAATGCGTTTAATCACCACATACCCATTTTCGGTGGGATACGTCTCTGCCGCACCGTTCACATCAACTGTGTAAATATCACTGCTGTGTGAAAAGGTATACAGACTTGTCTCTTCAAATTTCGGTACACGAAGCTTTATTGTAAAATCCTTGTCAGCGGACGGGTTTACGATTATTTTTGTATTTGCTCTCCATGGGTAGTCTGTTTGCTGAACTATTTCAACATCGGTGCCGGCTATACCCGAAAGCTTCACCGTGCTTCCGGCAAGCATGTTTATGTAAAGCGTATCCTCGCCCTCCGTTGAATACATCAACTGCGGGAGTGAAAGTATTGTTCGGGGGATGTTGCCCACGCAGCAAGGACAAACGTGCCACGAATACCGACTCCAATTTGCATCAAGTTCGTTTTGATAGTAAAAACTCTCTCCTTCCAAGGAAACCGCACCGAGAACTACATTATACATTTGACGCTCAAGATTATCTATGTAGCGTGAGTCATGAAAGGCATTATTCATTCTATTGTTCCAAAATACCATTCCGCAGCTTGCACATGACTCGTTATAAGACTTGTTCGGAAGTACATAATTGTCAGTGAATCCCTCATTTGAAGCAATTGAGCCTATACCGCCGGTAATATACATTTTGTGATTAACAGTGCTGTCCCAAAGTCGTTTGACCGCATTGTAATATATATTGTTTTTCTTTTCCATCGCAATATCGGTCATTGCGGAATAAAGATAGGTTGCTCTTACAGCATGGCCGACAGCTTCGCTCTGCTCGGTTGCGGAAAGATGACTTTGATCGTATTCGCTGCCGTTGCCGCGCGCATCGCAGAGGAACTGCGCAAGCTCAATATATTTATCGCCCTTTTGCGAGCCTTCTCTTTCGTTCACAAATCTTCCCAGACGCACAAGCGCCATCTCCATTCCCTCGTGACCATCGTACCAAAACTTTTTGGGCGGCGCGCCTATTGTGCTCACCCAAAGATCTGCGCATTTAACAGCGGCATTATACAGGCGCGTGTCGTTAAAATCGGTTAAGGCATAGTGTGCCAGTGCCGCTTCGATAAAATAACCCATCACATAGCCTTCATGGTCTGTTTTCACGCTCCAACGCTGTTTATTGTTAAGTGTGTAATTTGTATTAAGGTAGCCGTCGCTCTCTTGTGCCGACAAAACTATCGGTATCCATCTTTCAAGCTCTCTTTTGATGTTCACCTGCGCAGCCGTAATTTCAGCGTCACCGTCAGCATCAATGGTAAGGGCAAGACACATCGCTTCAATGGTATTGTGCGTGTAGGCGTTAGCCCACGGGTCTTGATTTGGTACACTATATTGACCGCCGGCAAGTTTTTGACCTGCATTTTCAAACGCAGCTATGCCGTATTCCAGGGTATTAAGCTCATCGATACAATGCGGAATCCATTTTGTTATCATTCTTTTTACTTGACTTTTCCAAAACGCACTTTGTATCTTCACATCGTTCGTATATGCATTTTTTAGTGGAGTGAGAAAAGCGAGTTCGTTTTTACCCATCATATTAAAAACCTCTGTTTCCGTAAGCGCGCAGTCAAAAATCTGCGCGCTTGTTACAGTCCCGTTAAAATTTCTGCCTTGACCAAACGGGTCTGCGCCAATTATTACAGGCGAATCTGTAAGCGTGAGAGGCTCACGCTCGCGCTGTGCCGCCAATTCACCGTTTATATATATTTTTTGCATATGTCCGTCCCAAGTGTTGATTATAAAATAGTCGTTATCCTTAGGATAAGATGGTGCAGTTTCTCCATCGTTGGCATAAAAGCCATACTCGAAAGAGTTTGCCGCACTGTTGTAATAGATGAAGTTTCCGCTGTTTTTGCTTGCGCTGCCCCAGCCAATAATTCCGTTTCCGTAATCGTCCTTGGCATTTGCACCCACATTCACCTTTACGGCAATGGTGAAGGGTGCATTTCCGACTATGCCTATGTTTGTTTCGGATTCAACCGTACTGCTGCCCGAGAATACATATGGGCCGCCAGTCCAAATCGGTTCTGCCGCGCTCGCCTTTATGCCATATAGAAATATAACTCCGAAAATGGTACAGAAAATGGCAAACAAAGTTACTTTCATTTTTATGACCATTCCTTTCCGCTGCGCTACAAGGCACAAAAGGGATATG
>JAUNBL010000059.1 GCA_030527235.1 Clostridia bacterium
GGCGGAAATCGAAGTGAACGGCGAGCTGGCGGCGACGCTTGACGAGACAAGCGCTATGAGCTACGCGCTCGGCGAGCTGGCGGCAGATACAGCCGTTGTAATCAAGGTAGCGGAGACTGTAATTGTGGTAGACCCCGTAGTTTCGCTTACGGCAAGCAGTACCGACGGCGCTGTCGCGCAAGATGGCACAGGCGTACTGAGGTTTATTACACTGGTTGGAGTTCCTCAGGGCGAGAGTGTGGAATACTACGGAACATACATTATCCCCGTGAAGATTTTTGACGGCGAGACGGGCGATGACAGCACAAAGGTTGAAGTCAGAAAGACCGGCAACATTGCGGACGGTCAGACATACAGCGCCGACTTGACGAATATCCCGGCGACAAATTCTGATGTTTTGATGTACGCATGGTCCTTTGCTAAACTGCAAAATTATGACGCAGTTACAGTTGTTCCGTTCGCAGCCACAAACGTGGATGCTTATACCGGGGAGGGTGAGTAATCATGAAAAGAGAAATATATGTGACACCTGAAATCGAAGTTGAAGTTTTTGAGACTCAAGACATCATAACGATTAGCGAAGACCTTGGTCTTATGTCAGCGGATGTTGAGGCCGGCGAAGGCACATGGAATTCAGCCTGGGATGGTATGACGCTTCGGTAAAGAAAAAAAGCAAGAAGGGGCTGGCGCAAATGAGTAAAACCATTTGCGCCGGCCCCCGCTTTTTAATTCGGGCTAACTGTCACGGGTTCGTCTTTTTTCTCAGAAAGTTTATTCTATTTTGTGATGCAAAAACCTTGACAAAAAGAGTTTTGCGTTATAAAATATTTACAGGAATATTGCAGTTCCATTTCAATACTAAGATACGGGAGGGTATTTTATGAAAGGTAAGTTCAGGAAACTTCTCATTTTTGCAACAGCGCTTGCCATGGTAGTGTCATTGCTGCCTGCGGGAGCGCTGACTGTAGGAGCGGCTCCTATAGCGGACACAGACACAACGTACACGGTGAACAATATTCTTACCGCAAGTACGCTGGTATTTGACGGCAGCGGCAGCTCCGGATATTATGATACGCGAATTGAAGGAGTGGCAAAGTGGAGCAACTGGGTTTCGGGGTGGTCCGGGGACAATAACCAAAGCGAAACCGGAAACACGAACATTAACCTTATCGCCGCTGACGGGCTTGATACGGTTCAGTTTTACGGCGGAGCGTCCGGAAGCCTGACTGCGACCGACGCTTACGGCACGGGGAAGGATTTCTTTGTACTCCAGTTCTATGCCACGGCGGGCGCGGAATATAGCTTTGAGCTTATAGACGGCGACTCGTCGGCATTTGCGACGTATACATTCAACAGCAGCGGCATTTTGCCCGCGGGCGCATCTACGGCGTTTGGGTTAAACGCATGGAACCGCATTTTTGTGAAAAACGTGTACGATGCCGAGGACTCCACAATGGCAAAATACATGGTTACTTACGCAACTGCAAGCTCTGCGGACGGCACGTATACCGAGCAGTATACGGCAACATCGAGCGGCAGTGTTAACGGCTTTAAGGGGTTCAACGTAACACGTACTGCCAGCGGCACGTGGTGGACCAACGTAAGGATGGGAAACATACAGATATATGCAGGAGACTTTCCGGCAAGCACAGAGGAAGCGCAAGTTGTTGTTAACTACGTTTCCGGCGCCGATACGATAGCCGCGAATGTCGCTTCTGAGACGAAGTATGTCGGGTCAGAGTACAGCTATATCGCGCCCGAGTATTATTATGATACCGCGACCGGAAGCCACTACAAGCTCGACGCGCAGCGAGGCGCAGTGTCGGTAGTGAGCGGAACGAACACGTACAACGTGGAATACATACATCTTGGTTCGTTTGATTTTGAGAACGCGGTAAACCTTGTGACAAACCCGTCTTTTGAAAATGGGATGACGGACTGGACGGCTGCCGACGGAAACGCGCTGACCACATATGCGCAGAGCGTTGTGCAGGATTCGCAGGTGGCGACGGACGGCGAATACTACCTCAGAAGCACCCAGAGTTCGTGGGAGTATTACGGCACGGCTGCGGCGGGCAGCATATCGAGAATATTTGGCGTTGCAGAGGCGGGAAAAACGTACTACATGTCGTTTGACATGATGGCAACAGCCCCCAACACCACAGTGGCGAACTGGGTGTATATGGGAGCATATACGGCTAATGCGATTAATGTAGATTTCAACTATAAAACAAGCGCGGCGGTGTACGACAGAACGCCTGTTAAGGCGCCGTTTGCAACAAAAACGGCGAACGAATGGGTGACGCTTTCGACGGTTCTTACGGTAGGAGATACGGACGGATACCTGGGCTTTTCGGCAAACTGGCTGCATGACCAAGGCTACACATGCTTTGATAATTTTAAGGTTTACGAATTAGAGCCCGCAACCGCTTTGGTAGAGATTAACTACTATGACAGCACTGACAGCACGAACATAGTAAGGCTTTCGGGCACGCCGGCTGTAACGCTTGAAGGCTATGTTTCAGGCGCGGCGGGCAGCGCTGAGGCGCCGGTTCTTACGGCGTATTCAATTACGCAGCCTTCCCCGATAGTTGTAAACGGTGTGACGTATATAACCGATGCGACACAGACAAATATAACGAGCATCGCTTCGGTTAGCCCTGCGGGCGGCAATGTGATTAACCTTTACTATAAGCAGGCGCCGATAGTCTATGCCGAGTGGAACGCAGGGGCTGTAAAGACGCGCGTAGGCGTAACGCCAACGATTCCGACTGACGGCGTGGCTGACTTCTGGACAGGAGACCCGGACGTTGACCCCGCAGACGGCGCGGCGAATTTGGTGTCCTACGATGAACAGGCGCTTGCCGCGGCGGTTGCCTCGGCGGGCAGCAAGACTATAACGGGTACGATTTTGGGATATAGCGACACGATTGAAATCCCGATTGTGGTTATGGAGAATCTTGACTACCTTGTAGCGCACTATGAGTTTAAGGACGCGACCACACCTGTGAAGGATTCTTCCGGCAACGGCTACGACGGTACGGCGCTGAACAACGGCTCCGAAATGAGCTTTGACACGGAGAACGGCTTTGCCACGTTCCCGGGATTCCCGGATGCTGACACGCTGGGTGCGGCTATTACGATTCCCGGAGAGGTAGCGAGCAAGATGAGCGGAGACTGGACATATTCCGTCTGGGCAAACCGCGATTATACGGGAGACACAGTAAAGCAAAGCAGCAATATGATTGTCTTTGACGTGGCTACCGAGGGTTATAAGAGATACTACTTCCAGTTCAATTCAGCTACAGGGAACCGCGTTATCCGCGACCGTGATGTGGCCAGCGGCAGCGCCGGATTTGTAAATGCTACGTATGATTCGCCCTTCCCGATGAAGGATAAGTGGTCGATGATGACTGTTACCTTCGATTCGGCGACGAGTACGCTGTATGAGTATGTAGACGGAGTTCTCATAAACAGCTATGCGGGGCAGCTTGGTTCTCCCGCGAACTATGCCTCAGGCACGTTCTTTATCGGACGTAATCAGTGGCAGAACGGAGACAACCCCGACTTTAAGGGACAGATGAGCGATATCAGGATTTATGATTTCGCACTTGGCGCGGCCGATATTGAGACGCTTTATCAGGAGAGCGCGCTTTCAGTGGAAATCCAGAAGGAAGTCTACGTTAACGGCGTGCTTGATGCGACGCTCAGCGCAGGCTATGCCAATATTGGAGATACGGTAGAGATAACGCCTGATGCAACATATACAAATGCGACGGCGACGTATCTTTACGATGCTGCCGCAGAGAATGTTACAACGGTAACGGCGGGCAGTGCGGAAGCGCTGAAGGTATACTACAAGACGGATTACGTGATTGGGGCAGAGGCGGTAACGGTGACAACGCGTGAAGGACTGCTGCCGGAGCTTCCCGACACAGTAACAGGAACGACAACCGGCGGCACAGTTCCCAATGTTCCTGTTGTTTGGACAGTGCCCGATGCAAGCGCCTTTACGGTTGCGGCATCGCCGGTAGTGGTAAACGGCGTTATTAACACCGGTACGGAAGGCGGCGCGAACGTGACCGTGACGGCAACAGTGACTGTTGTGGATAAGGACGATTACCTTATCGCTGACTTCAGTTTTGACAGCGATATTACCGATGGCGGCGCGGCAATGGCAGTGGCAACCGGCTCGCCCGCGATATCCACGGACAAAGTTTACGGCACAGGCGCACTCACGCTTTCTAACGGGAATTATCTTGCGCTTTCCAAGAGCGACGGAACGAACCTGCTTGCCGGTCAGACAGAGATAACGATTTCGTACTTTGCGAAAATGTCTGCAAAGTCTTGGACATTCTTTGCAGAGCCTAACGCTTCCGGCACAACGTATTTGTCGGAGAACTATGTCGGAATACTTGATTATGACGCCGGCTCGACATCTATAACCGCTGAGAAGTACTATGGAGGCAGAAACTCCGCCGACTCCAAAATCGCAGCCACATCGTCAAATGACGTAACGCAATGGCATCATACGGCGCTGACGATTAAAGAGAACGGAGATGTGGCGCTCTATGTAGACGGCGTATTGGTATCAAGTGCATCCGGCGGCGCAACGCTTGCCACCATTATGGGAGCGGAGCCTCTCGTCTATCTGGGCTACGCTACATGGGGAAGCGGAGAGTACGCGACAGGTCTCATAGACGACTTCAAGATTTACTCCAAGGCTCTTGAGGCCTCTGAGATTGAGGAATTGGCGGCAATGCCCGCACAGGTGGCGTTTGATGTAAACTACATCTATGAAGAAACTACTATAGCCACAGTTCCGGCGACAATGCTTGAGGACAATGTTTACTCTGTAAGCGCCGGCAAGATATATGCAAACGGCAAAATTTACTCCTACTCTGACTTTTCCCAGACTGTAACGACAGCGACGACGGAGCTGGCAATTCCGCTTACAGTAGAGCAGGCTATGGCGGCGGCGACATTTGCCACCACGACAGGCGACGCGATTGCCTGGGACGGCAGCACATATGTTGCTGCGGCTAATAACGGCTCCGGAGCCGGACTTACGAGCGATGCCGACGGCAACTCGACCGCGACCGGCACCGTATGGCAGAACTATGGCAGCATCAGGACGGCGACCGTGACGTTTAACACGATAACGCCTACGGCAGGCAAGGCGTATGTGCTGCATCTGCCGACCTACATGGTGGATGTTAACACGACAGCCGGCACGAGCGGCGAGATGCGCATTACGGCGGGCTACGACGGGAAGTACATTGTTTCCGCCAACGCGCTTGCCGGAAACGGAGAGACGAGATATTCAGCATATGACCCGAGCACGACGGAGTACATCTTCGACGTGACGGACGCGATTCAAAACGGAACGCTTTCGTTCACGCTTGATACGCCGGTAGGCGGCGTGGGATTCCCGACGCTTGAGATGGCGGCGGCAGGCGGACTTTGGGCAGGCTGCGCACCGTATATCACGGAAGAAGAAAGCGTAACTCTTACGGGAACGGGAACATCCAAGCTCACCGTGGCAGGTAATGAGGTTGTAAGCGGCTGTGCAGTTTGGAGCGGACTTAGCGCGATAGCGTACTTCACGACCGAGTACGCCGATTACACGGCGGAAATCGAAGTGAACGGCGAGCTGGCGGCGACGCTTGACGAGACAAGCGCTGCGAGCTACGCGCTCGGCGAGCTGGCGGCAGATACAGCCGTTGTAATCACGGTAACGGAGGCTGCGGCGGGAGTGACGGTCAGCGGAACATTTACCGCGAACGCAGACCCGGCGGCCGATGTGACGGTGACGCTGAATGTGAGAGGCGAAGAAACAGTAGTTAAGACGGCAACCGTGACAGAGATAACAGACACTGATACAGGCGATGTAACCGGAGCGGCGTTTGAGTTTGCCGATGTTGCGCCGGGAGAGTATGACTTAGTAATAACCAAGTCCATGTACTGCAAGTATGTGGCTACGGTGATGGTGTCAGCAACAGCAGTAGTAGTAGAAGCGGTTGCGCTTATGGCAGGAGACGCGGATGCTTCCGGAACGATTAACATGACAGACTTGACGGAGTATCTGGGAGCGTTCGGTTCGAGCAATACGGATGAGAATTGGGCAGATAATAAGAAGTATGACACAGACGCTTCAGGCTCTGTCAACATGATAGACTTGACCGTCATATTAGGAAACTTCGGCGCAGCGTACTAAAACACAAGACAAAAAAAGAAGTCCCTTTAGGGGGCTTCTTTTTTTGCAAAGAATCTGCGTGACCAAAATTGTCGTTGATTTTTTGAAGTAGTCCACATCCGCTAAAATCAGCCAAAGATGCCTATCGGTTAGCTTGTCGAAGTTTTGAGTCATCACTTCAAGGTTTTTATCAAAATAGCGGCGATTATTCATGTCGGTCAGCGAATCAAGCATAATAGCGTTGTCTTGAAAGATAAAGTACACCCACAATCCCGACATCGCAATACCTTTTGTAAATGCAATTTGTTTAATGAAATTGAAAATAAATTGGCAAATTGATAAAACGAAAAGACAAAAAACGCCGGACACTGTTCTTGTCGGCGTTTTTTTGGTCGGAGTGGCGAGACTCGAACTCGCGGCGTCCTGGTCCCAAACCAGGTGCCCTACCAGCTGGGCCACACCCCGCTTTACGTAGATATACCCTGATATGTTTTTTATAATAACATTTGGAGCGTTTCTTGTCAAGAAAAAACGCATAAAAAATCAGGGCAAAGTCTGCGGTTGTCAAACATATGATCCATTTTTTAATAAAAAATAATTCAATGTGTA
>JAUNBL010000060.1 GCA_030527235.1 Clostridia bacterium
ACTGCGGTTGCTAACATCGCATTCCATAAGCTTCGGGGATTCATTCCTCGAAGCTTTTCAGTTTTTCACAAAATTCACGCAAAGCCTGTCCGCGGTGGCTGACGGCATTTTTCTCCTGCGCGCTGACCTGCGCCAGTGTCTTGCCGTATTGCTCAAAGTAAAACACCGGGTCATAGCCAAAGCCGTTCCCGCCCAATGGCTCGCGCGTTATAACACCCTCGCAGTACCCTTTGGCGGTAATCTCTCCCTTATCGCATATGTAAACTATAACGCAAGCGAACCTTGCCCCGCGCGCTTCGTCGCACACACTCTCCATGTTTTTAAGCAAAAGCTTAACGCGCCCAGAATCATCCAGTCCTTCTCCGCCATAACGCGCGCTGTACACGCCGGGTTCGCCGCCAAGCGCAAAAACCTCCAGCCCGCTGTCATCGGCAAGAGTGGGAATATGTGTAATACCAAATATTGCCTGTGCTTTCTTGCGCGCGTTCTCCTCAAACGTTTTTCCGTCCTCAATAATCTCTATATTAAGCTTTATATCATCAAGCGACAGGATTTCGTATCCGGGGAGTATCTGCCGAAATTCCTGCAATTTATGCGCGTTGCCTGTTGCGGCAATAATTCTTTTCATACCGATTATCCCTTCTCGCCGTTTAATTTGCTCTATTGTACCATAGCGCGCTCAAAAAATAAACATTTTTTGAGAAAATATTTTTCAGCTTCTTGTTAACAGAAAATTCACAAACAAATTTTCAAAAAAGTATTGCATTTTAAGCAGAACATGTTATACTAAAGTCAAAGATAGTCAAAGTCAAACTTTATTTCGACGTAGGAGGCGATGATATGAGTATATCCGACATAATAGAACAGATGCTTATTGAGATGCTCGGAGAAAGCGGCGGCAGCGTAGAAATACAGCGCAACACGTTGGCCGGAAAACTGAATTGCGTCCCGTCGCAGATTAACTACGTTATTCAAACGAGGTTTACACCGGAGCGCGGCTATTCAATAGAGAGCCGGCGAGGCGGCGGAGGCGGCGTCAGGATAAGCCGCATCAGCTACGACGGAAACAGTTACGTGATGCACTTGGTAAACGTGGTCGGCAGCAGACTTGACTTTTCGGAAATGACGGCATTTCTCCGAAACCTTTGCGACTACGGCATTTTAAGCCGGCGCGAGGCAAGGCTGGTAATGGCGGCGCTCTCCGACAACGTGCTTCCTCAGCGTGAGCGTGACGCTGTCCGAGCCGCAGGTTTTAAAAATTTATTGGTATCATTGATTAAGGAGTGATTTGTATGTTGTGTGAAAAATGCGGTCTTAACCCTGCTACAGTCAATATGACGCAGGTTATAAACGGCCAGAAAAGCGAATACCATCTTTGCGCTGAATGTGCCAAAGAGGATGAACTCTTCAAGAGCATAAGCAGCACAAATTTCGGATTCGGTTCTGTATTCCCTTCATTTTTGACCGAATCCATTCCATCGGCCGAGAGCGGCAGAGTCTGTCCGCTTTGCGGCACAAAGCTCGGAGAATTTTTAGAAAACGGCAGCTTTGGCTGCGGCGAGTGCTATATTACATTTGAAAAGGAAGCCACACCGCTGCTGCACAAGATTCATTCGATTGCAACTCACGTTGGGAAACGGGCAAAGGCAACCAACGAAAGTGCGGAAAACAAGCTTGATAATCTGAAACGTTCCCTGCGCGATGCCGTGGAGAGGGAGGACTATGAAACAGCGGCAAAGCTTCGCGACGAAATTAAAGGGTTTGAGAAAGGTGAGGATGATAAGAGATGAGCTGGTACAATACTTTAGGTCCGCAAGGCGACATTGCGGTATCTTCCCGTGTCAGACTTGCGCGAAATATAAAAGGCATTCCCTTCCCCTCCCGCATGACGGATGAAGCCGCACAGGCAGTGATTCAAAAGGTTTGGGACGCTTTACAGCTCTCAAGCATCAGTCATAGCTTCAAGCTTTACAAAATCGCCGAACAGGACAAGGCATTTGTCCAAAGCGCAATAGAAAAGCATTTTATAAGTCCCAATCTCGCCTCCTCCGGCCACGGCGCAGTTATAATCAGCGACAGCGAGGACGTGGCAATAATGATTAACGAAGAGGACCATATACGCATACAAACGTTTTCCGGCGGGCTTAACGTGCGCGAGGCGTACTCGCTTGCCGACAAGCTTGATACGCTTTTGGGCGAAAGCATAGATTTTGACTATCATGACAAGTTTGGCTTTTTGACTTCTTGCCCGACAAATGCCGGCACGGGTATGCGTGCATCGGTAATGCTTCATCTTCCGGCTGCCACAATGACCAAAAGCGTTAACAGGATTCTCTCTTGGGCCGGCAAGCTCAATCTCACTGTCCGCGGGGCGTTCGGCGAAGGCACACAGGCGCAGGGGAACATGTACCAGTTATCTAACCAGGTTACGATGGGCGTAAGCGAAGATGATATTCTCAACTTAATTGAATCGGCGGCAAAGGAGCTGTGCCTTTCCGAACGAAAAGCCCAGAGCGCAATTTATGAAAACAAGCACGACGATATTGCCGACCGCTGTATGCGGGCATACGGAATCTTGACCAACGCATACAGGCTTACAAGCAATGAAGCGATGAAACTCGCGTCCGACGTTCATTTAGGTATAAACCTGGGTATAATAAAGAACATAGAAATATGCAACCTAACCGAAGCGCTCTTTCTCACAATGCCCGGTTCTCTCGGTCTGCGGCCTACGCGGGACGTGGAGCGCGCGGAATATTTCCGCAACAAAATTCACTGATGAAGGAAGGTAATT
Organism: Clostridia bacterium; assembly: GCA_030527235.1. GTDB lineage: Bacteria > Bacillota > Clostridia > UMGS1883 > UMGS1883 > JAUNBL01. The sequence continues at coordinate 2,795 of JAUNBL010000060.1, forward strand.
ATCATGGCGATAAATGACAGATTTACACAAAAGGCTCAAAATGCCATACTTTATGCGCAGCAGGGGGCTCAAAAACTGCAATGCAACTTCGTAGGTACCGAACATCTTTTACTCGGCCTTATAAGCGAAACAGAAGGGTTTGCTTCAAAGTTTTTAACATCTTTGGGAATTACCGCTGACCGCGTGCGCGAAAAAATAATGCAGCTTGACGCTCCGCAAAACGGAGGCTCTTTTGCCGGTTTTACACCCAGAACCACGCGTTGTTTACAGCAAAGCGCCATGGAAGCCCAGAAAATGGGTTCCAATTATATCGGAACGGAGCATATCCTGCTCGCCCTGGCGCGCGAAACGGACGGGATGGCTTTTAAGATTCTCGCCTCAATGGGTATCGGCAGAACGTTTTATAACGAGCTTCTCCAGGCAGTACACGACGAGTCGCCGCTGAAAAAGCCTTCGTCTGCGCAAAACGGCGCAAACTCTCAGACACCTACTCTCAACCAGTTCGGGCGTGACCTCACGGAGTTTGCGAAGCAGGGTAAACTGGACCCGGTTATAGGGCGTGAAAAGGAAATAAGCCGCGTTATTCAAATCCTTTCGCGGCGCACAAAGAACAACCCCGTGCTGCTCGGAGAACCGGGCGTTGGCAAAACCGCGGTAGTGGAAGGGCTGGCACAATCCATAGTTTCCGGAAATGTGCCGGAACTTTTGAAAGAGAAGCGGGTGTTCACGCTTGATTTGTCCTCCATGGTAGCCGGGGCAAAATACCGCGGCGAATTTGAGGACCGCATGAAGAAAGCGATGGACGAAATAATAAAGGCGGGTAATGTAATCCTCTTTATTGACGAAATGCACACCATTATCGGAGCCGGCGCTGCCGAGGGCGCCATTGATGCGTCCAACATTCTCAAGCCTTCGCTTGCGCGCGGTGAACTTCAGCTTATCGGCGCAACCACGCTTGACGAGTACCGGCGGTATGTTGAAAAGGATGCCGCGCTTGAGCGCCGTTTCCAGCCGGTAACGGTGGGCGAACCTTCAATAGAGGATACCGTTGAGATATTGAAAGGGCTGCGCGAGCGTTACGAAGCGCACCACGGCGTGAAGATAACCGATGAGGCAATAAGCGCAGCCGCAAAGCTCTCCTCTCGCTATATAACGGACCGTTTCCTGCCGGATAAAGCCATTGACCTCATAGATGAAGCCTCAAGCCGCGCCAAGCTTTCAACACTTACTGCCCCGCCCGAGCTTAAAGACATCGAGGATGAGATTGAAAAACTTGCAAATGAAAAACATGAGGCGATTAATGCGCAGGATTTTGAAAAGGCGGCTCAAATTCGCGATAAGGAAGCAAATGAACGTGAACGGGCAAAGACAATGCGCGAGGAATGGAGCAAGAAAAACGCCGGCATAGTCCGCGAAATTAGCGAAGAAGATATTGCCGAGGTAATCTCCGGCTGGACATCCATTCCCGTTAAACGGCTTGCTGAAGAGGAGGCGGACAGGCTTCGCCGGCTTGAGGAGGTCCTTCACCAACGCGTTGTCGGTCAAGATGAGGCTGTTATTGCCGTATCCAAAGCAATTCGCCGCGGCCGTGTCGGACTTAAAGACCCTAAGCGCCCAACCGGTTCATTCATTTTTCTCGGGCCCACAGGAGTAGGAAAAACGGAGCTTTCCAAGGCGCTGGCTGAAGCGCTCTTCGGCGACGAAAACGCTCTTACGCGCATTGATATGTCAGAGTACATGGAAAAGCACTCGGTATCAAAGCTGGTAGGCTCACCTCCGGGCTATGTCGGGTATGACGACGCGGGTCAGCTTACCGAAAAGATACGCCGCAATCCGTACTGTGTACTGCTCTTTGACGAAATAGAAAAGGCGCACCCCGATGTGTTTAATATCCTGCTCCAAATTCTGGAGGATGGTATCCTTACCGATTCGCAGGGCAGACGCGTGGACTTTCGCAATACGGTAATCATTATGACCTCCAATTTGGGCGCGAACAGAATTATTGACCCTAAGCGCCTGGGCTTCACGGCGGCCGAAAACTCGGAAGCAACTTACGAAAGCATCAAGAAAAATGTCATGGACGAACTAAAAAAATCGTTCCGCCCTGAGTTTTTGAACAGGATTGATGACATTATAGTATTCCATCCGCTTACAGAGGAACAGATACAGCAAATTGCGCGGCTCATGCTTGAAACCTTCAGGGCGCGTCTTAATGCAAACGGCATCAGCGCCAAATTTGACAAGCGCGCGGTAGACCTGCTCGCCAAAGAGGGGTTTGACCCCACCTACGGCGCCAGACCGCTTCGCCGCGCTATACAGAGTAAGGTAGAGGATCTCTTTGCGGAACAGATGCTCGACGGCACGATAAAAAAAGGCGATGCTGTGACCGTAAGCACAAAGGACGGAAAAATATCCATCAGAAAGTAATATTAAAAGCGGTGCAAACCATCATGATGGTTTGCACCGCTTTTACGCTTTATTATACTTCTTTTATGGTCGCCGCAAGCGTGGCCAGACTTTGTATTTCCGAGGGAATAATCAGTTTTGTAGCTTGCCCGTCCGCCACTTTTTCAAGTGTTTCAAAGCTCTTAATTGTCAGCATTTCCTTTGACGGTGCAGCAGCGTTTATAAGCTTAATACCCTCCGCAGTGGCGTTTTGCACCTTCAAAATCGCCTCTGCCTCACCCTCTGCGCGGCGTATTGCAGCTTCTTTTTCCGCCTCGGCACGAAGAATCGCAGATTCTTTCTCACCTTCCGCAACCAGTATGGCGGATTTTTTTTCGCCTTCCGCACGGAGAATGGCTTCGCGCCGCTCGCGCTCGGCCTTCATCTGCTTCTCCATTGCGTCCTGAATTGCACGGGGAGGCAGTATATTTTTCAGTTCCACACGATTTATCTTTATCCCCCACGGGTCAGTCGCCTCATCGAGAATGGCTCGCATTTTGGTATTAACCGTGTCGCGCGAAGTAAGCGTTTCGTCCAACTCCAAGTCGCCGATAATATTCCTCAGCGTAGTTGCCGTGAGATTTTCAATCGCCATCATCGGACGTTCAACGCCGTATACATACATTTTAGGGTCAGTTATCTGATAGTAAACGACGGTGTCGATGTTCATGGTAACATTGTCTTTTGTAATAACTGGCTGCGGTTCAAAATCCACCACCTGCTCCTTGAGGTTCACTCTGCGCGATATCTTGTCTATTATCGGAATTTTTACATGAAGCCCCACGCCCCATGTGCCCATGTATGCGCCAAGCCGCTCAATTACATACGCCGATGCCTGTGGTACTATCCTCACATTTGAGATAAGAAGCACCAAGAGTATTGCTACAACAATTACTAAAAGCTGCATTTTTTCAAACCTTCTTTCTTATGATGAGCTTTACGCCCTCTATCCTGATTGCCTCCACGCGCTCATTTTTCGCAATCTTTGAACCATCCTCGCTTCTTGCAGACCAAATGCTGCCTCCTACCTTTACTTGGCCTGTGCCCTCGTCAACATCAATATCCTCAATAACAACACCTTCTCTGCCTATGGCACGGTCAGCATTTGTCGCCTGAATTTTCGGGCGCAGCACGTTTTTTACGAGCGGCAATGTCACCGCGAACAAAAGCGCGGAGGAAAGCACAAAGGTTAAGCCCTGTACATATTCCGAAGCGCCTAAAGCCGCCGCGGCAAGCGCACACAACGCACCCAGCGCAAACCATATGGTGATGAGATTAAACGTTGCTGACTCTACTATTATTAGAACAATTGCCACAGCTATCCACAAAATTTCCATCAATCGAAATCTCCTTTCTTAGCTATTATACATCAAACTTTCGCAAAAGTAAACAAGATAATATAACTTTTGTGTCACACAGATCTGCGGTTGTCAATGATGTGACCCAAAAAAAGTTTGAGCGTTTGCGATAAAGG
>JAUNBL010000020.1 GCA_030527235.1 Clostridia bacterium
CTTTATCGCAAACGCTCAAACTTTTTTTGGGTCACATCATTGACAACCGCAGAAGCCTGCACAAACAAAGAGAATTTTTTTGTTGCAATATTTCAATAGATGCTATATAATAATCTTATTATTAATATATGCCGAAAGGGTTGATTATTAAATGACCGAAGAAAAGATAGGCGGCATTGAGCAAAGAGACAGGGAAATAGAAGTCCTCATTATCGCGAAAAACGTGCTGAAAAAATGGTGGGTGCTTCTGATTTGTGCAGTTGTTTTTGCGATAGTCGCATACGTTGTAACGCTTCAGACGTATACGCCGCAATATTCCTCAAAAATCAGTTATGCGATTAACGCGCGCGACTATACCAGTGGAAATGTTATTCAGTCGGCGACAGATTTTGTAATTGCAGAGTATCTTTCAAACACATACAGCTACATTATAGTAAGCAAGGACTTGATGGACGCTGTGCGCAGTGATGTGAATCGTCCGAATGAGCCGATTGAAAGATATGTGCGAACTATGCTGGTGGAGAACTCCAATATTCTGCAGGTTGTAGTGACATCGGATGATGCGCAGCTTTCGTATGACATTGCCCGTTCGATAATAGTGCATCTGCCTTCTTATACTTCAACAGCCGTTAAGTCCGGCAGCGTCGAAGTATTTGAGCAGCCATACAAAGCGCAGTTCCCGAACGCGGACAACCGTGTTCTTAAAAACGCGCTTCTGGCAGCAATGGCAGGTTTCTTCCTTGCGGCAGTTGTGCTGTACCTTGTGAACTATTTCAGAAACACAGTGTTAAGCGCCACATCGCTTCAAAACCAAGGCGGTATCAACCTTATCGGTATCGTTCCGCATGTGCAGCCCTATAAGAAGGGCAATAAAAACAGCGGAAACAATAAAGAATCGGTGCTTATAACAAATAAGAGCGCCGGCTTCATATTTATTGAAACATATAAATCTATGCGTACAAAGCTGGAACGTCTTTCAAAGCGCGATGGTATTAAAACCATTCTTGTTTCAAGCGCACTGGAAAACGAAGGCAAGACGACAGTTGCGGTAAATCTTGCGCTAACCCTGACGCAGACAGGCAAGTCGGTGGTTATTGTTGAAGGCGATTTGCGAAAGCCTGCGCTGCATCTTATACTTAGTATTTCGGATAAAATAGATAAGACTGTTATCAACATATTGAATGAAGAAGTGGACTACAAAAAAGTGATTATCCGTCCGGACGGTACGAAGCTTGATGTGCTTCCGAGCAAGGGCTCTGTCACAAACAGCGCCGAGCTTTTGAGCCGTGACAGTGCACGCAAACTCATAGCACAGTTAAAGCAGGATTACGACTATGTTATCGTTGACACTCCTCCGGCCAACATCTTTACGGAGGCATCAATTCTTACAGAGTTCATGGATGCGGCTATATTGGTAGTTCGGCAGGACTGCGCAACGATTAATATGGTGATGAATGTTGCCTATGACCTTGCTCAGTCGAAAGCGGAGCTTATCGGGTTTGTATTTAATAATGTGGAGGACGCAAATGTGCTGCCCGGTGCATACCGCAATAAAAATTACAAGTATTATTACTACGGAAGGGAATAACGCACATTAATCCGCATAACAAAAATCGGCCGTGAATCGGCCGATTTTTCATATCAGAATTTCTTTATGACGAGTGACGTGGCAGCTGATATTTACAGCGACAGGCAATCCTGCAATATGCGTTGGATAAGTAAGAATGTTCACACCGAGTGCGGTCGTGGTGCCGCCAAGTCCCTGTGGTCCGATGCCGAGGCGGTTTATGCGCGACAACAGGTCAGACTCCATTTTTGCATAGCTGTCAATAGCATTCTGGGTATCTATAGGAAGAGTGAGCGCCTTTTTCGCCAGGATTGCCGCCATTTCCATAGTTCCGCCAATGCCAACCCCCACGACGATTGGGGGGCAGGGATTTGAACCGGCAGCGGCCACGGTATCAACAATAAAATCTTTGACGCCGTCCTCGCCGTCGGAGGGTTTGAGCATTTTGAGCGCGCTCATATTCTCGCTTCCAAATCCTTTGGGGGCGAATGTAATCTTGATTTTATCGCCCGCAGTGAGCGAAAGATGGATAACGGCCGGCGTGTTGTCGCGTGTATTAACTCGTGAAAGCGGGTCACTCACTATGCTTTTGCGCAGTAAAAAATGTTCGTAACCTTGGCGAACACCCTCGTTCACGGCATCTGTAAGCAGACCTCCGGCAATGTGTACGTCCTGACCCAATTCAATGAAAAATACGGCCATTCCGGTGTCCTGGCAGATGGGAGTTCGCTCTGTGCGTGCAATGTCGGCATTTTCAACGATTCGCTCCAAAATGTTTTGACCAAGCTCAGATGCCTCTCGGAGACGGCATTCGTTGAGGCACGAATATATGTCGCTGCCGAGGGTGAAATTGGCCTCCCCACAGAGCTCGGCAACGGCGGCGGTAATTTGTGCTGACGAAATTTCTCTCATAACGACAGTCCTTTCTAAAATATCCATTTTTCAAACCATTTCAAAATTTCCACATTCCCGCCAAGACCCAGAAGAAGCGGTGAAAAGAGTGCGCACATAGCGCTGCAAACCGCACAGTATGTGAGGACAAGCGGCTTTTTCAGGTATTGCAGTGCGTAGACGAGAATCAGAATAAAAAATATAAGCGGCGCGGCAAAGTGGTATATAAATGTGACTCGTCCTATGAACACCCACGGGAGATAGAGCGAAAGCGCGGCTGTTAACAAAAACCGGATGCGTATATCCTTTACCCGTGCCATGATGAATGCTGTGGGCAGAAGAGGCCACCAGAGAAAAATGCAGCCAAGTATCGCCATACGCGTATTGGGTTCGCCAAGTTCCGTAAATACCGGAACCGCCACCAGGGGCCACTGCGCCCATGCGGAGGCGTAGGGGTGCGCGGCGGTGAGCGTGCCGTGGTAGGAAAGCATGTTGAGCTGATATTGCCAAAATTCTCCTGAGCCGATATGCGCGGCAGCATACACGCCTGCCGCAATCAGGGGACAAAACCACAGCCGGCGCGGAGGGTGAGAACGGGCAAAGAACACGACCGCCATGGGAACGATATAAAACCCTGTCCATTTGACCGCGCACGCCGCACCGAGGAAGAGAGCGCAAAGAGTAATACTCGAGAACTTTTTTTCGGTGATGTAGCAGTAGAGAAAGTACAGTGAAGCGACGATAAAGAGCAGAGAGATTGAATCAAGCGTCGCAATTCGTGAAAGTGAAATGCGGCAAAAATCGCACAGAGTCAAGAACGATGCCAGAAACGCCGCGTAGACGGTGCCGAAAAGTTTCTTGGCAAAAATATATATCAGAGCAACTAAAAGTACGCCGCAAAGTGCGGACGGGAAACGCCACCCAAACGGAGTGTCGCCGAAAATGCGCATCGAAAGCGCAATGATAAGCTTTCCCAGCGGCGGGTGAGTGGTCTCGTAGATGGGCAAATTGTTGTTGTACTCATAGGCGGTTCGTGCATAGTATATTTCATCAAAATAAGTGCTGTTAAGAAAGTTTATATACTGCGGCGCGTGCTGCTGCTCGTCAAACGCACCGCCCGAACCGGTCAGCTCCATCAGCTCCCCGTTTCGGTTTGTAAATGCAACCTCAAGTATGTGGTCGGCATTTATGACGGCGGCAGTTTGCGCCGATATTGGAGTGTCCAATGAAGCGCGTGTCCAGGCAAAGCACTGCCGCGGTGTAAGTGTAAGTTTTTCACTGCCCAAGTAAACATCAAACGGCTCTTCGCCTAAGGCGGAAAAAAAGACCACCGCACTGATTTCATGCGAGGCAAGCTGCGCCTCGCTTTGGCCTAAAGCCGGAGTGCTTGGCGCGTCAGTATTGCCAAGATTATAAAACGAGAGCGCCGATGCCGCAAAAATGAAAAGGCACAGCAAAAGTGCGTCGGCGCCGGTTATGCGCTTATCTTTGGCTTCGGGCAGCGGAGAAATTGAAACAGGTGCAATGTAGAAATCAATATATGTGTATATTGCAAAAGCGAGAGCGGCTAAGGTGATAAAGCTCCCGATGATGAGAATTTTGGAATCGGCCGGTAAAACGGTAATGCCTTGAAGTGAGAACAGGAACACCGCTATAATGTTTATCGACTGCGAGACGGCGCACAAGAGAGCGCTTGCAAGCACTTTTGCGCTGCGCGTTTGCCCCCAGGCGGCAAAAAAAAGTATCTGAGCGCAAAACAGGTAGCGTTCGTGCATCATTGAGGAACAAGTGAACACGCCAAGCAAAAAGAGTGCGGCAAGAAAAACCACGCTTTCGCGTTTTTGGGCGCGGAAATAAAGAACGGTGCAAAACACAAACATAAGCGCAACAGCTATATAACCCCAAATCTCATAGCTGAAAAAAAGGAACTTGCCTCCGCTGTCGGCGCCGTTGGCGCAAAAGAGCGCAAAAAGATTAAACGCGTTAAACGTTGCGAGCTTGTAAGAGCCCATCGTGGAAACGTAACGGGATAAAATGTCAAGAGGATTAAAACCGAAAAATGGAATCGCGAAAGCGTATATCGTCACTGCTGCTGCCATAATTGAGAGCAGCGCTTTTTTTATAAGCGCATGGTTCTTATATGCGGAAAAAATTATCACTATAAGAAAGATAGGCGCAAACATCAGCGTTTGCATTTTCATTGCCGCACCTATGCCAAACAGCACGGCGCTTTTTATGTACTTTTCTTCCGAGAGAGCAAAGAGCGACAGGAGAACAAACAGTGCGCAAACGCTGTCCATTTGTCCCCAAACTGAGCTGTCGGCAATGACGGAGGGCATTAGCAGATATAAAAGAGCTGCTGCGCGAGAGTGAGTTTTCCTGTTAATAAAGTATGCGCCAAGCGTATCGCATAATATGGCTGGCAGCTTTACAATAAAACTCTTTGCTGCAAATGGGATAAAAGAGAGTAAGTATAGAACATAGAGATATCCCGGCGGATAGTCACAAAATGCGCTGCTTTCATAAAACATGTTAAATGAATAGCGCGTCAACTCGTCCATCCAGCCGATAAAGCAGCCCATGTCAAAGCTATAGCCGTAAATAAGATACGCCAAAACAAGCCGCAGTACTATCGCCAACGCGAAGGCGGCGCTATACGCTGTGAACCTGGTTCGTGTTGTAGAGGGCAAAGTATTTCCCGCCAAGCTCCATCAGCTCCTCGTGAGTTCCTTGTTCTATAATCCTGCCGCCGTCTATGAGCGCGATAATGTCAGCGTTTTCAATAGTTGTGAGGCGGTGCGCTATAATAATCGTGGTGCGGTTTTTGATGACGTTGTCAATGGCTTCGTGGATAAGTTTTTCGGTGGTATTGTCAACCGCACTTGTCGCTTCGTCTAAAATCAAAACGCTCCTGTTGCGCAGCAGCGCGCGCGCAATCGCAATGCGCTGTTTTTGCCCGCCGGAAAGCCGCACGCCGCGCTCGCCGACAATGGTGTTGTAGCCGCGTTCGGTTTCGAGAATGAACGAGTCGGCGTTTGCCATTTTGGCTGCTAAAACTACATCCTCATGCGAAGCCTCCGGCGAGCCGTAGCGAATATTATCTTCGATAGTTCCATGGAACAGAAACACATCCTGTAATACCATACTCACATTATCGTGCAGCGAGCGAAGCGTAATCGTACGCAAATCGCGTCCGTCAAGCAAAATCGCGCCATCACTCGGATCGTAAAAGCGCACGAGCAAGCTGGCTATCGTACTCTTTCCCGCACCGGTTTCACCTACGAGCGCCACAGTCTGTGAGGGCTTTATCTTCAGCGAAAGGTCGCGTAAGACATACGTTCCGTCATTATAGCAAAAAGATACATTTTGGAATTCTATCTCACCTCGAACTCCGGTAATGTCCTGTGCGTCGGGTGTATCGGCAACAGTACTCTTGATGTCCAAAAGCTCGAACATGCGCTCCGCTGCAGCAAGAGAATTTTGCAGATCCTCGTTTAGACGGGCGAGCGAGTTTATCGGCGCGTACAGGTTGGAAAGATAGAGAACAAACGCCACAATGTCAGCCGCCTCTATGCCGTTTGAGGCGGCAAGCGCGCCGCCGGCGCCAATGACTACTACGGTTCCCAGCTGGTTCAAAAAGCCTATCAGAGGATGTACAAGCGCGCTGCGCTTGAGCGCCGCAAGCACGTATCTGGTAACCTCGCTTGATGCGAAGGAGAAACGGTCAAATTCGCTTTCCTGACGGTTAAACGCCTGAATTTCTTTTATGCCTGAGAGCGAGTCCTGCAGTATGCCGGACATCTCCGCCGCTTTCTGGTGACGAATTCTAAAGAGCGGACGCACCTTTGCAGCGTAATACCAAACACCGATAGCGACAAACGGCACAACACACAGCGCGTACAGCGCAAGCATGGGATTCATGCAAAAGAGCAGCACGCCCACACCTATGAAAAGCACGGTGTTTGCAATAGCGTCGGCTGCGGCGTGCGCGATAAAAAGCTCCATTGTTTCGCTGTCCGATAGAATACGGCTCATAAGCTGACCGGTCTGTTTATCGTGGAAAAAACTCATAGAGAGGTTTTGCACATGATTATATAGCTTTGTCCGCAAATCGTGTACAAAATTCCATGCTGCGACATGGCTGAAATACGAGCGGCAAAACTGCATTACAAGCTGCCCGAACGATGCCGCCAAAAATATAAGCGCGAGATGGAGCGCCTTTCGCGGAAGTTCGGGGTCTGAGTTTTGTATGAGGGATATGAGAGTGCGCATTATCTGCGGGGTGTACAAAGTAAGCGCACTTCCCAGCAAAATGGCGGCAACAGTCGCCACAAGGTACGCAGAGTACTTTTTCGCTTCCCAAAGAAGCCTGAACACAGTTTTCAATTTCAATCTCCATTCTGCCGCTGCGCATCGGCACAAAAAAGTTTCATGAATCTCTTACCTGCGCAGAGAGGGCAGTAAGAGGGGCAGTGAGGTTTCAGCCCAGAAAACTTAGAAACTCGTTTTCATCAATTATTCTTATGCCAAGGCTGATTGCTTTGTCAAGTTTACTGCCGGATGCTTCGCCGGATAACACAAAGTCGGTTTTTTTGCTGACAGAGGCGGAAGTTTTCCCTCCGTTTTTTTCAATAAGCTCCGTAGCCTCGGCGCGGCTCATTGTCGGCAGAGCGCCGGTCAGCACAAACGTTTTGCCAAAGAAAATTCCACCTTGCGCTTCTTGTGTGAGGCAAGTGAAGTTGACACCGAAGCGGCGGAGATTTTCAATATTTTTCAAGTTAGACTCCTGAGCAAAATAGTCCTTCACTGCACGTGCTGTAATGTTGCCCATATCATAAATTGCAGAGATTTCTTCTTCCGAAGCGGAAATAATGTTATCGAGAGTGCGCAGTGTGCCGGCAAGCTGTTTTGCCGCCTTAACGCCCACGTGGCGAATACCGAGCGCAAAAAGCAGCCGCGAGAGGTCGTTGCCCTTTGAGCGCTCTATCGCCCGCATAAGATTATCGGCGCTCTTTTCACCGAGCTTGTCCAGCGCTGCGACTTTTTCGGCATCCAGACAGTACAAGTCCGAAACGGATTTTATAAGCGATTTATCCAGCAGCTGATTGATAATGGCAGGCCCCAGACCTTCAATATCCATTGCATCCCGAGAAGCAAAGTGGATGATATTGCGCGCGAGCTGAGCCGGACATTCGGAGTTGACGCACCTGCGCGCCGCTTCGCCATCCTCACGTACAATGCGCGAACCGCAAACGGGGCACAGAGGCGGAAAGACAAATTTCTGCTCGCTGCCGGTGCGCTTGTTGACCGAAACCCTTATTACTTCGGGAATAATGTCTCCCGCCTTTCTAACAATTACTCTGTCTCCTATACGGATGTCCTTGTCGCGAATAAAGTCCTCGTTGTGGAGCGTGGCCGCGCTAACCGTTGTTCCCGACAGGCGTACGCTTTGAAGCACTGCGCGCGGAGTGAGCACGCCCGTCCTTCCGACTTGGATTTCAATATCCGTGACAGTGGTCTCTTTTTCCTCCGGCGGGTACTTAAACGCCACCGCCCAGCGCGGGCATTTTGAAGTCTGGCCTATTACGGCGCGCTGCGACAGCGAGTTCAGCTTTATGACCGCACCGTCTATGTCATAACCGAAGGCGCCGCGGTTTTCGCCAATGCGCAGTACTGCGGCATACGCGTCTTCTATTGATGAAAAAACCTCATCTATTGCAATGGTCTTAAAGCCCAGCGCGGCGAGAAAATCTATCGATTCTTTGTGTGTGGAAAATGACACACCGTCCGCCTGCTGAACGTTAAATATGAAAATATCCAGACGCCGTGAAGCTGTAACCGAACTGTCAAGCTGGCGCAAACTGCCTGCAGCCGCGTTGCGCGGGTTTTTGAAGGGCGGCTTTCCGCGGTCCTCGCATAAGGCGTTTAAGCTTTCAAACGCTTTGTGCGGCATAAACACCTCGCCCCGCACTTCAATGTATGGAATTTTTTGGGTTAATAAAAGAGGAACGGAGCGTATTGTTTTGAGATTTTCCGTCACATCCTCGCCGACGGAGCCGTCACCTCTTGTGGAACCGCGGACAAATACCCCGTCACGATACTCAAGTGAGACGGAAAGCCCATCTATTTTTTGCTCGGCTGTAAATTGCGCATCGGGAAACTGCGCCTTTATTTTTGCTCCGAACTCCAGCACCTCGCCTTCAGTAAATACGTCGTTCAGGCTTAGCATAGGCACAATATGCTCCACACTTTGAAATTTATCCGAAACCTTGCCGCCCACGCGCATTGTGGGCGAGTCAGGGGTTATAAGAGATGGGTTGGCCTTTTCCATTTCCTTGAGCGTGTTCATCAGCTTGTCGTACTCATAGTCCGAAATTTCGGACGCGTCCATATTATAATATAAATCACTGTGGTGGTTTATAAGAGCGCGCAGCTTGTGTATATCCATTTATATTTCCTCCAAAGCAGAATCGAGAAATGCAACACGGGTATAGGAGCATTCGCCGCTTGAAAACCCGTCGATATATCTATTCATTGCCGCGATTACCACATCGGGTTTAAGATTTGCCGCGCTTCCTGAGGAAAGCACCATTTCTATCCTGTCGTCCCGCAAAACTACGGAATTAATATCCGCGCGAATGTCTGTTTCCCTAACGCCGCTCTTGGTCTTTTTATCAATTAAAATTTCACTCATTTGTAAAAATGTGTCCACGTTTTTGGGCATATTCTCAGGTATCGCCTCGTAGCGCGCATAGCGCAGCTCTTTCATGCGTGACTTGCCGCTTTGCACCGAAAGAATCCGTATCCCTTCCGGAAGCACTGCATTCAGTGCGCACAGCACCTCGTCGGGCGAGACGGCGTACGTCATTTCAACTTCTAACAGCTCGCAGGCGCTTTGGTAAAATATTGGAAGCGCCATGGCAAAACTCAGCTTTGGGTGCGGATTAAATCCTTCCGAAAAGGCCACAGGCACATGCGCGCGGCGCATTGCACGATTAAACGCGCGCACGAAATCAAGGTGCGAAACGTATATGGCGCGGCCGCTCTTTTCATAGCGCACAGTATAGTCAAACACAGCATTTACCTCCCTCGCAAAGAGCTGCGGCGCCGCAGGCAGAGCACTTTTCACGGCAGTTTGGCGTAGTCTCGCCATTGCGTGCTTTTTCATTTTCTCTTGCCAAAAATTCTCTGCTAACACCTACCGAGCATATTTCCCACGGGAAGCGCTCGTCCGCACCGCGCTCGCGCGTGTAAAATTCCATGTCAATGCCGCACGCGGAAAATGCTTCGAGCCATTTGTCCATGCGAAACGTTTCGCTCCACGAATCAAGCTTGCAGCCTCTGCGCCACGCTTCGTACAGCACAGCGCAAAGCCGTCTGTCGCCGCGCGCAAAAACGCCCTCAAGTACGCTGACGTCGCTCTCGTGGTAGCTGTATTTAATCTGCTTGCTCCGAATTGTGTTTTTAAGAAGCTGCTGCTTTTTGCGCAGCTCGGAAGGGGTGTTTTGCCGCGCCCACTGAAACGGAGTAAAGGGCTTGGGTACAAAAGAGGACACGCTGATATTAACCTGCACACCTCGGCGCGCACCCTTGGGTACGGCGGCGTAATATGCGCTCACAACCGCTTGCGCGAGATGGGCAATCCCCTCAATGTCTTCGTTGGTTTCGTAAGGCAAACCAATCATGAAGTAGAGCTTAATTGTATTATATCCGTTTTGAAAGGCGAGAGTCGCGCTGTGAAGCAAATCTTCTTCGGTTACGTTTTTGTTAATAACATCGCGCATGCGCTGTGTGCCTGCCTCGGGCGCAAAGGTAAGTCCGCTTTTTCGCACTTTTTGCACACGGTTTAGCAAATCGAGCGAGAAGTTGTCCACTCGAAGCGACGGCAGGGACAAGCCGATATGTTCCCCCTCGGTGAATTCGAGCAGTCCGTCCGTAAGCTGCTCCAAGCGCGTATAATCGCTTGTGGAAAGGCTGAGCAGACCTATTTCCTCGTAGCCGGTAGCATCGATAATTGCCTTTGCGTCCGCAACGAGCGTCTCTGGTGACTTTTCGCGCACCGGCCGATATATCATGCCCGCCTGACAAAAACGGCAGCCGCGTATACAGCCGCGGAAAACCTCAAGCGAGACACGGTCGTGTATAATGTCGCTGTAAGGCACAATGAATTTTTTGGGATAGACCACGTTGTCAAGGTCTGCTATAATGCGCTTTGGAATGGGATAACCTGCCTCCGGCAAGCGTGGTGCCATACTCCTCAAGGTGAAGTCTTCGTTGTATTCCACATCGTAAAACGAGGGTACATAAATACCTTCTATTTTGGAGATGGCGCGAAGGTATTCGATTCTTTTGCCGCCGCGCTTCTTCCACGCGGCGTACTCGTCCATCAATTCGTTTATAACCTCCTCGCCTTCGCCAAAGGTAAAAAAGTCAAAAAACTCGGCAAGAGGTTCGGGATTGTAGGCGCATGGACCTCCGGCGTTCACAAACGGAGCATCTTCGCCGCGGTCCTTTGCAAAAATAGGTACGCCGCCCAGGTCGAGCATGTTCAGTATGTTTGTATAACTCATTTCATACTGGAGAGTGAAACCGAGAAAATCAAACTCTGCTGCCGGAGTATGTGTTTCAAGCGAAAAGAGCGGCACGTTTGCCGCACGCATCTCCTGCTCCATGTCGGTCCACGGGGCAAAAAAACGCTCGCAAAACGTATCGTCACGCAGATTCAGCACCTCGTAGAGAATTTTCATCCCCAAATGGCACAGTCCCACATCGTACGTGTCCGGAAAGCAAAAACCGTAGCGAATATCAGTGCGGGAAACGTCTTTGGCGTAAGAATTCAGTTCCCCGCCCACGTAGCGGGCAGGTTTCTGCACCTTTTTAAGAAGCGCGTCTATATTTATCATAAGTAACCTCCAAAACCTTGTACTGTATATTATATATTCAACGGCAGTTTTTTTCAACATTATTTTTTACACATTTGCGCATTTCATGGAGTTCCCTCTCCTCGCACGGAAACACCAGAAGCGCCGACACCATGACAGGGAACAGAGGCGGAGCGGCAAGTGATGCGCACATGATACAAAGCGCCAGAAGCCACAGCGCACCAAGCACAGCAGCCGCACGGTATCCCAAGAGCGTATATACTACTTTCCCGCCGTCAAGCGGAAGAACTGGAAAAAGATTAAAAATGCCCAGTGCAATATTTACACTGCGCCATGGCGTTATAAACGCAAGCAGAAAACTGGCCGCACACCCGCTTAAATAGATGGGAACGGCGTTCTTTTTGTCGGGAGCGCTGTCCAGTTCCAGCATACAGCCCCACGGCGTTATAAGCACACGGCGCGGCGATTCCCGCAAAAGGAGTACGCATATTAGGTGCGCCGCTTCGTGAAGCGCTATGGATACGAACATCGGAAGGTATGAAGATAGCCCCCCAAACAGCCACAGAATAAGCAGCGCAGGGAGGGTAAGCGCGTGGAGTTGGATTTCAAAGGGCAGACGCGGTAAATTTTTTTTCATATTCTCAAAGCCTCGCCCTAATCATATGCGCCGCTTTATGAAAAAAATGCTTGTCAACGGGGAGGCAAGGCGGTATAATATAATATATATAATGTGAATGGCAGGAGGAGAATTCTTTATGGTAAACAAAGTAAACAAAAAAAAAGAAATTGACGTTAAAGAGATTTTGGAGGCTTTCCCTCGGTTTCTTAAAACAGCGGAAGAAAGCTACAGCATAGAGCCGCAGTACTATGAACACTACAATGTAAAACGCGGACTCAGAAACGCCGATGGAAGCGGTGTGCTCGTGGGCCTTACAAAAATAGGAGAGGTGCACGGATATATTATGGACGAGGGGGAGAGAAACCCGGTTGAGGGTTCGCTGCGTTACCGCGGAGTGGATGTGTCGGATATTGTGGCGGCATGTCAGAAGGAAAAGCGTCACGGCTTTGAAGAAGTGACATATCTGATACTCTTTGGCAGATTGCCGGACAGCAAGGAGCTGGAGCTCTTTAAGAAATATATGTGTTCGCTGCGCCGCTTGCCGCAGAATTTCACAGAGGATATGATACTTAAAGCGCCTTCTTCGGATATCATGAACAAGCTTGCTCGAAGCGTGCTTGCGTCATATTCATACGACGAAAATCCCGATGATATTTCGCTTGCCAATATTTTGCGTCAGTCGTTTGAACTGATAGCGCGTTTCCCGACAATGGTTGCCCATGCTTATCAGGCGAAAGCGCACTATTTTGACGGAAAAAGTTTGATACTACATGCGCCTAAGCCGGGTCTTTCGACGGCGGAAAACTTTCTCCACATGATGCGGGCGGATAACCAATATGAACCGATTGAGGCCGGCATTCTCGACTTGACGCTCATCCTGCACGCAGAACACGGCGGAGGTAATAACAGCGCTTTTGCGACGCATGTGGTATCTTCTACCGGAACTGATACTTACAGTGCGATTGCGGCGGCGATAGGTTCGCTCAAAGGTCCGAGGCATGGCGGGGCAAACGCCAAAGTCATGGGGATGATTGAGGACTTTAAGAGCAATATTTCTGACATTACCGATGAAATTCAGATAAGAGACCACATCATTAAAATCCTGAACAAGCAAAGCTACGACAAAAGCGGTTTGGTGTATGGAATAGGTCATGCTGTCTATACTTTGAGCGACCCGCGCGCCGTTATTTTGGAGCGTGAGGCGCAAAAACTTGCGGAGGCGAAGGGGATGGTGGACGAGTTCAATCTCTATCGTACCATAGCGCAGCTTACGCCTGATTTGTTTGCAGAAATTAAACATGACGACAAGGTCATTGCTCCGAACGTGGACTTTTACAGCGGATTTGTTTATAAAATGCTTAATATTCCGCCTGAGGTCTATACACCGATATTTGCCATTTCACGTATAACAGGATGGTGCGCGCACAGAATTGAGGAAATACTTGTGGCATCGCGTATAATCCGTCCGGCATATAAGAGCGTGGCTAAAAGAGAACAGTACATTCCGCTGAACGAGCGCTGATGAAAAGGGGCACATGACGTGCCCTTTTTTGAACGCCGTCTTTTATCGTTATGTCAGATTTATATACATATTTACTGAAAAAAAGCATTGCTTTCGCGCAC
Organism: Clostridia bacterium; assembly: GCA_030527235.1. Taxonomy (GTDB): domain Bacteria; phylum Bacillota; class Clostridia; order UMGS1883; family UMGS1883; genus JAUNBL01. Next base: position 13,583 of record JAUNBL010000020.1, read on the forward strand.
AATGCTAAATATAATTAAATATATAAAATCAAGATAGGCGTACCATGTGTAAAGACCTGAAAATGACAAATGAGGGACGAGGAGAGAGAGGCTATGAAAAGTTTTATTTGTGTGATATTGGCAATCATCATGATGTTACCGTGCGAGGCGCTTGCCGCGCAAACGATGCCAAACGCAGATTTTGCGGACATTTTCGGCTGGAATTTTGAAATAAAGACGGAGTTTTTACAGCCGTCGGTTGTGTCGTGGGGCAATTACCGCGGAATGTTCTTGCTGTTTGAAATTTCGGAAGACATAACGGCGGAATACCTGGCGTCGCATCGTGTGACGGCTAACATTGAACTGTCGCTGACACCCAACAATATCAACCAGGATTTCACCGCATCCGTTTTCGGGGTAGACCCCAATGCTGTGTATGACGCTTATCGCTTTACGTCAGGACTTTCAAGCGCATATACGGCGACGGAAATAGACGCGTTTTTGACCTCCGCGGTTTCGGGCAAAATAAAAGTAGGAGAAATCAGTGTGACAGCTCCCGATACCACAGTTTCCTATACTGTGACATCTAAGGAATTGAACCTCACAAACTACTTGCTGCAAAACATCGGCGTCGGGTATGCCGCATTCTACATTTCCAACCGCAAGGAAGACGGCTGTGAATACTATGGCATGGCTCACTACGACGGAGTAAAGCAGCCAACGCTTACGCTCAAAAGTACCGAGTTTGACTCAACAATACCGCAAACACCGGATATAACGGTGGCAGGGGAGAAGAAAATCACTTCCGCTCCTGCGTGGGTTGTAAACGTACCATATCAGGATACAACGGGCGAGTACGCCGATTTTTATACGAAGGCGATTTACGCGTACAACATTCCGATATGCGCCACGGATGATGTGCCTGACGAAGCTCTTTATAAGGCGTATGATGTAATTGAGGTCTATTTGCGCAAGATATATTATAAGATGCCGGAGATACTGGATAAAATGGAGGAGAACGGCGCACATGTAATAATAATCGGAGAACACGAGTATAATGTGAATCATCCCTCGTGGAAGTACCACGATAATCCGACAGAAAGGCGCGGCGGCGGCGGTATTTCCACAACGGTGCTGGTGGAGGACCTTATAGTTCCCTCGACCGATACGTGGAGACAGACTTTTGCCGGACTGGTACATGAATTTACGCACACTGTATTAAGCTACGGAATTGGCGATGCATACTATACCAACGGTGCGCGCCGTGACATTTATGAGGCGATTAACGCCGCTTATGAAGCGGCGGCAGCGGCAGGGATGTACCCTTCGCCGAACGAGTATGATATAAGCAACTACCACGAGTATTTTGCGGGACAGGCCGGCAGATGGTTTAACGGCAGTCCCACAGATTTGCCGGTTGCAAACGCAGCCAATCTTACAGACCGTGAACAGCTTGCCGCGTACGATTCGGACATATATGAAATATGCGCGAATCTTTTTGCGCCGCTGAGCCTTCCTGCGCCTTGGGGCGATGGGAGCAACTGTCTGGGAGAAGTTACGGGCGGGGAGAATATTGTGCTTTCAAATTCTAAATTCAATGTGGAGATAGGACAGTACGGTCAAATTTCATCGCTTAAAATTGCGGATGATACTTCAGCGGCATTTTGTGAAACAAACTATGTGCTAAACGCTGAGAACGCGCCTGCCCAGGGTGCGGACACAAAAGAACATCATTGGTTCGGAGAGCTGTTTGTTACTGCACGCGAAGAGAACGGTTCATGGGTCGCGTCAGACACGTCCACTTCGGAAAACCGCCGTATCATGGCAGGAGAAAACGCAGTACATGTCACCTACGCAGGTAATGAAAACGGAAGAGGAGTTCAAAATGTAAGCCTTTTGAGCAGCTATACGCTGAACGAGGGTGATTTAACATGGTCTATTTCAATCTCAAACCCTAATGATAAGACGCTTGAGGTCGGAGATTTGGGCTTGGCGCTGCCGTTTAATGAATACTGGACGCCTGCGTACGCCAACGAGGAGCTTTACGATACACGTGTCTTGGCACACTCCTTCGTAGGTGGGAATTCGTCTTATATATATGCTACACGCCCGAGCGGGCAGGGAAAGTTCTTGCTGATGATGCCCGATGTAACTACATTGAGCGGTTTTGAATACCGAGACACGTGGCGCGCAAACAACGGACACAGCGGTTCTCTCTGGGCGCAAGACAGCGGAGGATGGGCGGGAGGACTTAATGTGTACTATATCCATTCCAATGTGATAAAGTCCACCGGAAGCGGCTATATAGGCAATACTTCGCTCACGTTGGAGCCGGGAGAAAGCAGGACATATGCGTTCAAGTTTCGTTCTGTGGCATCGGAAGCGGAGATGAAAAGCACGCTTTACGATGAAGGCATTATAGACGCGGTTGCGGTTCCGGGTATGGCCTTCCCGAAGGACATGCCCGCCAAGTTCTATCTGCATGCGAATGCGGATATTGACATAGACTCTGTGCGGGTAGAGTGTGTGCACGATAGCAACCTTTACTTCGGACTTTCTAACTCGGTTAACAATAATCTGCCCTGCGAGAAAGGTCAAAAGACGCTTTCGCGCGCGGAGACCAAAACTATTGACGGGGAAAGATACTATATTTACGAATTGCAGCTTTCGTGCCTGGGCGCGAACAATGTAGTCGTGGATTATTTCTATAAGGATGAGGAGGACACGCGCAAAACAGTGCTTCAGTTTTATTTGATGGACTCGGTAGGCACAATGCTTGATTTGCATTCAAATTTCCTTGTCGAAAAAACACAGATTCAAACTCCCGGTAAAACGGGAGACAAGGTGTTCGACGATTGGATGATGGATTCCAAAACCACTCGTTCTGCCGTTACGGGGGATTATTGGAATATGAGCTACTGGGGCTGGGGTGACGATTGGGGCTTGACTCACGGCACATTTTTGGCGCAGAAAAACATATATATTCCCGTGGTAAAAGAGATTAATGCGCTCGATGAGTATTTGGATACAGCAATTTGGCACGGGTTAATGCGCGAACATCAGGAAGACTATCTCATACATGATTTTTATTCTACGGAGCCAAATGAATCGCCTACATATCGAGGATATGCATATCCGCATATTTACAATACGTATTTCGCAATGTACAGGATTTGTGATCAGTATCCGGATATTACGAAGTATAAGGAAGCCAAGGAAACATATCTTCTGCGTGCGTACAATATTCTAAACGCGCTATATAACGGACCTGTGGCATATAATTGGGCGACGGGGCTAATGGGAGAACAGACTACACCCGATATTATCGCTGCGCTTGAAAAAGAAGGCTATTATGAAGAAGCGACCAACGTCAGCGAGATAATGAGCAAGAAATACAATAATTTTAAGAATACTAAGTATCCGTACGGCAGTGAATACAGCTACGACAATACAGGAGAAGAGGCTGTATACACTCTGGCAAAAATTAATTCCAATATAGAAATGATGCGGAAGATTGACCTGAAAACACGTGCGTGTCGTGGTATACAGCCTGTGTGGTACTATTATGCGACTCCGACCACAATTTGCGGAGAGAGTTGGTGGAACTTCCAATACACAGCGGCTTTGGCGGGTTATTGCATGGATGATTATCTGCGGCTTTGGGCGGACGATAAAACGTCCTCTGAGCTTTCCGATGCGCAGCGTGTGAACTATGCCGCCAAGCTGGCGAATCTGACGTGCATAAATTCGGGTCAGATTGATGCCGACGCGGAAAATATAGGCGCGTCCGCATGGACGTACCAGGCGTTTTTGGGGCATACCGGAGGTCAGGGTACAGGCGGTGGGAAGCTGCACAACGGATGGAGACAGATGTCCGGCGAATCGGATTTGGGACTGTTCGGAGCGCTGGAAATACTCTCTGCAGATGTTGCCACTGATAATGTCTTTGGACTTTTCGGCTACGGATGTACGGTGGAAGAGCAAGGCGGCGCGTATAAAATATCGCCGCTGGACGGATTGGCGATGCGTGTCAACCTCATAAACGAGAAGCTCAGTATTGAGCTTGAGCGTGACCGCTACACGAGCGCAAGCGTGAAAAAAGATGCATCGGATATAACCGTCAGATTGCAAAACATTACATCTGAAGCTCACGAAACAGAAATTAAGATTACAGGACTTCCGCCGGCGCTGTATAGCCTCAGCGTGGACGGGAAAAAGCACAGCGTGGTAAAGAGCGGAGATGTGACAGTGTTTACGGCGCTCGTACCGACGGCAGAGTTTTGCACTGTGCAAATAATAAAGGAGCAGACGGCATCTTCAGCTTCGGCTCCGTCGGTAAGCATTGAAGCTCCCGCAAAGGCGTTCCTTTCGGACGAAATTCGTCTCGTTGGAAAATCAAGCGGAGCGGACAGTGCGGTGTGGACGACGATTTCAGCTCCTTTGGGCGCGAACGCGGAGTTTACCTATCCCGACCGACTTGCCACGACGGTTAAGGTGAATAAAGCGGGCAGCTACACCTTCCGTCTTAGTGTGGGCGCGAACTCGCTTTCTTCGTATAAAGATGTTACGGTTGAGGCGCTGGCGGATTTGCCGCTTCCTGAGACAATACTGAGTTACGACTTTTCAAACGCGAACTGCCTTGATGAAAGCGGGAATGAGCTTGATGCAATAGCCTACGGAGATATATTTGTCAATTCCGCCGCTTATGTAAACGGCACGGCGGCGCACGGATACATCCGTATTCCAGGCGCTGCCGCAGACCGCATAGAGGACTTCACTGTGCAGGCAAAGATTAAAACCGCTTCCGACCCAAAGGACGGAGCTGCGCTTTGGAGCTTTGCCGATACTGCGGGCAACGGCGTGTCTGTGTCGTTTTTATCGCCTGGGTACGTACTTTTGAATGTGTCGTGTAACGGAGAGCAAAAAAGCGCAACCGGGAGTCTTGGCTTGCGCGGCGGCGCGGAAAAGACGATTACCGTAACGCAGCGCGGCAGCGCTCTTGAGCTTTGGATAAACAAAGTGAAATGTGCGCGAATATCGGACAGTGATTTTCGTATGGGAAATATGAGCGAGGCGCGGCAGTTTTTTATCGGCCGCAGTGCGGAAGATACAAGCATAGCCGATATTTACTACGAAACTTTTTCACTTTTGTCGAGGGCGCTTTCGGACAACGAGATTACGTCCATGTTCCAGGATGCGGAAATCTCCGTGCAGGCGCTTTCGGACACTGCTGCCGTAACGGTGGCCGGCACGCCGCCTGTTTTACCCTCCGAGGTTTTGGCACGTTATTCGGATAATACGTTTTCCCCTGCCGCAGTCGTGTGGGACGCTGTTTTGCCTGAGAGCTACGCCTCTGCCGGGGAGTTCATTGTAAACGGCGCAGTCGGTGACATCACTGTTAAGGCGACGGTTTTAGTTATTGATTCCAATTTGGAAAATATTGCACGTACAGCTGTGCCTACGGCAATAGTGAATAATGCTTCGGACCTTGGCGGAGTTGCAGTAATGAACGATGGGATAACGCCTTCCTCATCTGCCGACACGTCGAACGGGGCTTGGCATAACTGGAGCGGAAATCAGAGCGCCGACGCGTGGGTAATGTATGAATGGACAAGCGAAGTGGCGATAGTAGCGAGTGAGGTGTACTATTTCAGGGACGGCAACGGGAACTTCATCCCCAAAAGCGCAGACTACGAGTACCTTAACTCTGACGGAAGATGGATTAGGTCTGCCGTGACTGACGACGACGGTGTTGCGGTAGATAGGTTTTGTAATACCACGTTTGTCCCGTTCGCAACAAAAAAGATTCGACTCAACCTTTCTCCAGCGGCCCTCGGCTGCGGTATCATAGAGTGGCGGATTTTAGGCGTACAGCCGGAGAGTACAACGTGGGTATCGACAGACACGTGGTTTGCCAGGGATATAGGCCGCCACGCGGGCGATACGACTTTCAACTACAAACTCAGCGTTTCTGCCTTGACCGACGGTGTGGTGTTTCTTTGCGGAAGCAATATAACCCCTTCGGACTGGGGCGATGCAAATATAGCGGTCAGAACCACGACAAGCGGCATGTTTGAAGCGCGAAACGGCGATGTGTACACATATACAAACGCTGCGGAGTATGCAGTCGGCGCTGATTATGACTTCAAAATATACGTTGACACGTCTCAGCGGCGATACAGTGTTTTTGTGACAGATGCGGCGGGGACTACCACTTTGCTCGCCGATAATTTTGAGTTCAGGACGACAAGCGCAGCCGTGAGCGATATTTCAAAATGTGTTGTGCGTGCCGGCAATGCGGTGGCGGCGGGGCTCTTCAGCATAAGAGACTTTAACGCGCAGTCCGGCAGTGTTTTCGTGGAGGAAAGAGACTCCGGATGGGCGATTTTCAGCGCAAAGAACCGCGCCATGGCAGACAATATTTACATCTGTGCATATGAGATGGAAGACAAACTCTCGTCTGTTAAAAGAAACCGCATGTCGCTTAAACAGGGTGCGTCGGTGTTCATACCGAAAACAATACAGTCAGCAGCGGATAAGATAAAGGTCTTTATTTTTGACGACAATTTAGTACCGCTTATTTCTCCGCTCGTAATATAACAAAAGAACTCCCATGGTATGCCTTTCAGCTTACCAAGGGAGTTCTTTTTTGTGTAAAAAAGTTAATAGTATTTATACTCGGCAATAATCAGCTCAATCGCGGCCCACGAGTCGATAAGCCCCTGTTTTACGCAGCGGTCAGCGTCACGGCAGAGCGACAAAAGCATTTCAATGTTTTGCTTGTTCATGCGCGAAGCTTTTTCCACAGCTTTTTTTGCCCCATAGCCTCCGCCAAGCATTTTCTCTGACTGCGGCGCCGAGAGTCCGTCGGAAAGCAACAGCCGCGCCCGAAAGACGTTGAGAATTTGTCCCGAAAGTGTGGAGAGAACACGCACTCCGTCACGGCTGAGTTTTTTCAGTTCGTTCAGATATGCGTAACACTCACGTCTCCGTCCTGCAAATACAGCATCGATGAGGTTGAATATCTTGTCGGTAACGGGAGCAATTATAACCGAGTTTATCATGTCGCGAGTTATACTTGTATTTTCGCCGCACAGCGCGATTATTTTATCAATCTCGCTTTTAAGGCGCACCATCTCGCGGCCAAGAGTCGCTATCATATACGAAGCGTCCGCATCGTAAAGACGTGTCCCGCGTGAGGCGCAAATGTTGGTAAGCCATTTTATAAGCTCACTGCGTTCGCGAAGAGGGAACTCCACGATAACTGCTCTTTCGCGCACGGTTTTGTAAAGCTCTCCGGAGCCCCTTTGCGGGAAGTCATCTGAAATAACAACAATACATGCAGGCGGCACGTCGGCAAAAAAGCGCGCCCATGTGTCCTTGTTTTTGAGTGACTTGTCAAACAATGAGCATTTTCGCAGTATGATTAACTTGCGTGGGTTCATAAGCGGCAGCGCCTCGGCAAAGGCGCGGACCTCTTCCGCATCCGGAGCAGTGGCGTATACTTTCATGTCAAAATCCTCGGAGCCGGCGGTTATAATCTTTTTCGCCTCATCGCAGCAATAGTCCCGAAGATATTCCTCATCGCCGCAGAGTAAATACAGACTCTGCGGCAGGGAATTTTTAAGCTCTTTTCTGAATTGTTCGTATTTCATTCGCGTCACCGTACCATAATATAAAATATTGGCTTTGTCATTATTTTACAAATTCCAATTTATCTTTGTTCCACACAAGCGCGGTCTCGCCGTAAACGACCTCGGCAAAATACAGGCTTTCGGAACGAGTGAGCAAAGTTGAGCCGGCAAGAGCAAAGTGTGCTTGGGACGAGAGCGCTCGCTCGCCCGGCGCTGTCTTGTGTGAGAAGGCAATAATATCGCATTTTGCGTAGCAGTCGCTCATGGAGAGCAAAAAGCGTCTCCCGTCAGCGGCGAAAAGAACGGACACAGAATCCGGAGAAGTTACGGCAACATTTCCTATCAGCGCCCCGGAACCAAGAGCTATGACGCGGCAGCCGCCTTTGTCGGCGGCAGATGCTAACGCTTTGGGCAATGCAGAGAGCGTATACAGTGCGTTAACGCGTCCGCTTTCCAAAAGTTGTCTGGAAACACGCCATTCATCAGACGTGATAAAGAGTGCGTCGATATTATAAACACCGCGCTCGGAAAGCAGATTTTCAACAGATGAGATATATTTACAGCCATCGTCTATAAAGATGTAGCTTCCGCTGTTTGACACCAAATAACCGCGCCCGCCGGAGGATATGACATCCAGCCTCGTATGAGGTGCGGCAAATAAAATCGAGCACCCCAAAACTGCGACAGTAACTGAGCAGACAAGCGCTGTGACTTTCTTTCTGTGCCAAAGCGCCAGCAAGAGAAGAAGCAGACAGTAATACGCCGCCGCCGCCTCAATTGGCATATCGGGAATAAAGGCTGCTGCGTCAAACGACGCAAAGAAATGCACAGCCTGCGCTAAGAGATTCAAAATCAGCGAGAGAAACATTCCCAGCACACTGCCTATGTACGGGATAAAACACACCAGTGCGAACGCGAAGCCGGCGTATAGGGCGAGCGACGCAAGCGGAACTGCAATAAGATTTGCAAATACCGCAAACGGCGGGACGGCGTTAAAAAGAATTGCACAGATGGGAATTGTGGCGGCCTGCGCCGCTATGCAGACGGCTATCGCCTCGCCCGGTTTTGAGGGAAGGAAGCCTAAACAAGCTTTAATCGGCTTTGTTAAAAGCAGTATACCCAACACACTCACCGCCGAGAGCAGCAGGGAGACTGAAAATATGAGAAACGGATTTATCGCTGTCATGAAAAGCACGGCTGCGGCAAGCGCCGTGAAGCTGTCTGCCTTTTTGCGGGTTAAAAAGGCGGCCTGATAAAGAATGCACATTTGCGCGCTTCTTACGGCAGATGGTGTGGCGCCGCATATCAGAGTGAAAAGAATCACGGCTGCTATGGCGATAATGCGTGCCTTGCGGTTTTTGCCGAAGAAAAACGTCATTGCAAACATAAGCGCGGACAGCACAAGTGAAACGTGAAAACCCGACACAGCAATAAGATGCGCAGCGCCGCTCCGTGAAAACGATTCCTCCAATTCGGACGTGATAAAAGAACGATTGCCAAAAATTAGTGCAGGAAAAAGTGCGGCGGCATCGCCGCGAAGATTAGCCGAGGCTATATCTGTAACTGCTTCGCGGAAAGCAACGAGCGGAGAAAAAGCGCTGTATCCCAAGTCTGACAAACTGGAAGCCTCCGCGGTCAGATAAGCGTTTGAAGCGTATAAATACGATTCAAACGAAAACGCATCTTTGCTCTTTGCGGAAGAAAGATTCCCCTTCAGCACAATAGCGCGCCCTTCTTTAAGCTGCAATGCGGCGCGAACATTTGAATAAGTGCGCACATATATGCGTTTGTCAAACGTTAATTCACCGAGCTCGGTGCAGACGATTTTCTCCGGACGAAGAAAGAAGGAAATCGAACTGCCATGTTTTGTAATTGGTGAATTTATGAAGCCTGTCACTGTTACTTCGCGATTGTCAAATGTTTTGTGCAGCGAATCCATATAGTCAAGCGCGCTTTGCATTCTAAGCGCGCCCAAAGGCAGTGCAAGAAAAATTAAAAGAGCGTACGCTTTACATTTTCCGCCTGCAATCAGCAGGCGAAGCACAAACAAAACAGCTGCTGCAATGAACAGCGCGGGAACACAAAGACTGCTTTGCGCGCCGCTGCACAGGAACGCGCCGAGAATAAACGATATGCAGACTGCACATAATACACGCCGGATAATCATTGCGACAGAAAATCAAAAATGTGCGCGCAGTAGCATTTTGCGCCGACTCGAAGGCATCTTTCGTCTAGTTCAAAAAGCGGGGAATGAAGTACATGTTTAATGCCGCGCGCAGTATCTGCGCAGCCTATATGGATAAACACGCTTGGTACCGCAAGTGCGTAATATGAGAAATCCTCACCTGCCATTGAGGGTGAATCGCCGCAGATAACATTGTTTTCGCCTATGGCGCGCTTGGCGCTAAGCATAAACTCATCGACTGCCTTATCGTCCGATATGGTGGGCGGAAAATAGCGGCGGAAACTGAATTCAGCCTGCACGCCGAACTCCTGGGCAATTTCTTCGGACTTTACGCGGAGAATGCTTTCAAGCTCTGTGCGAACGCGTTCGGACAAAGACCGCGCCGTTCCGCCCAGCAAGACGCTGTCAGGAATGAGATTCCATGTGCTTGTATTCGAGTTTATGACGCAGCACGAAAGCGCAAAATGCTCGCCAAAGTCTGCGACCGCAATTTTTTCTATCTCCAAAACCAACGCGGAAGCGGCAATAATCGGATTTACGCATTTGTGCGGGTATGCGCCGTGTCCTCCGCGCCCGATAATCCTAATGCTGAAATCATCAGGCGCCGCCATAATCGCGCCATGGCGCAGCATTATTGTTCCCGTCTCGTAGTCAGGCATTACGTGACCGCCGATAACGCGCTCAACACGGGGATTTTCGAGCGCGCCCGCGTTAATCATATCCTCCGCGCCGCCGTCGGTTTCTTCGGCGGGTTGGAATATGAACTTGACATTCCCTGCGAGAGTGTCGCGGACGGAAGCGATAGCTCTTGCACAGCCAAGTGCAATAGCCATGTGCGCGTCGTGTCCGCAGGCGTGCATAACCCCCTTTGTTTTGGACGCAAAGGCGCACGCTGTCTTTTCAGCGAGAGGCAGTGCGTCCATATCAGCACGAAGTGCAATGGTGCGTCCTTCTTTCGCTCCGCAGAGCGTGGCAACTATGCCTTGGCCGTGTCCCATGCGGCAGTGCTCGATTCCGATTTCGCAAAGGGCGTTTTCAATAATTTTCGCCGTTTGAAATTCCTCTCCGGAAAGTTCGGCTGTGCAATGCAGGAGACGGCGCATTTTTACCATATATTCAAACTGTAAATCTACAAGACTTGAAAAATCCATTATAGTCACCTCGTATAGGATTATACCATTTTGCAATGAGTTTGTCCATAAAAAACTTGCGTCCCGGACGATTGCAGGGTAAAATATTTGCGGAGAGTGATTTTATGAAATTCATAGATACGCCGTATCTTCCTCAAAACGCTGTGAAGGTGGCTATCAGCGCAGTCTCCGTGGAAGGAGTAAAGACAATACCGCCGCCCAAGATAGTTTCGCTCCGCGGCGCGCTTTGCACACATGCCGATCTCGGTTTCTGTCCGCTCGGTAAAAATGAAGCAGTCTGCCCTCCGCAGACGGCGCAGTATTACGAGAGAGCGCTGGCGCAGTTTGGCTTTAAGATTATCTGCGGTGAGAAAAGCGTAGGCAGTAACTACCCGGAGGATTGTGCATATAATGTAGCGATAATAGGGCGGCGTGCACTGTGCCGCATCGATATAACGGACCGCCGCCTGTTAGAGGAGTTATCGGTCAGAGGCTTTGAAATTATTAACATTGCCCAGGGCTACGCTAAGTGTTCGGTCTGTCCGATTGACGAAAACTTTTGTATCAGCGCCGACAAGGGAGCGGCCGGTAAAGTGGATTCGCTCTTAATTGAAAATACAGGCGTCTGCCTGCAAGGATTTTCAAACGGATTTTTTGGTGGCTGCGCGGGCATGATAGATAAGAAAACCCTGTTTGTTACGGGGGATATCAATACTTTGGCGTCGGGTAAGATTATACTTGACACGCTTATAGAAAAAGATATAAAGGTCGTCTGCGCGCACGGGGCCGTTTACGACATTGGTTCGATAATACCTATTGTTCAAGGAGAGTGAGCTGTTTTTGAAGTATGAGACTCCAATAGCCGTCCCGCCCGTTTGCTCACATGAGGAATTTGCTCGTGAGATGGGCGTGATGTTACAGGAACGCTATGAGAAAGAATACGTTAACAAAATAATAGAAGAGGATTACGCGTTTTTGCCGCCTGACGCGCGCCGAGAGGTTTTGAAAATTGCCATCGAGGAGATTGATGATGGCGAGATGATGCGCGTAATATATAAAAACAGGCGCAGAGCAATAATAGAGCGTGAAGTGCTTGAATATCTCAAAACGAATGACACTATACTGCCGGAAGGGTTCTTTAACTTCAGACTGTCACGCTATCATGAAGAACTGCGCGGTCTGTGCGCGCGCGCGGCAGATGAGTTCAGAGCGAAACGAGAGTATGAGGAGTTTTTAGAGCTGCTGCGCTTTTTTGTGAGCGTGCAAATTTCACGCGAAGAAATAGTGCATGTGGTTTGGAGTAACGGCGAAATACGTATACAAAACCGTTTTCGCCGTGATGTGACTCACCGCTATGAAGCGGAGTTTATCGATCTTGCGTCAAGCGAAGGTGCGACAAACGAGGATTTGCTGCTTTCGGCGCTTATAGCCATCGCGCCTAAAAAAATTGTGCTCCATAATCCGCCGCCTCCGGAAGAGCCGATAGTGAAAACTATATGCGCCGTCTTTGACGGTAAGGTGGAAGCCGAAGCATAAAAAATCCAAGGGGCAAAAGCCCTTTGGATTTTTTTAACCGGCAAATTTTTCGTACTTACGCCGCATGCTTCGCATCAAGCCTCCGAGCAGCTCCTTTGTGGCGCAGTATTTGTCCGCAAAAGTAACGATAAACGCCTCGCGAGAGCGCGGGAGCGGCGCTACGGTTGACGAAAGCCACATATGCGAGAGGATAATGTTCTCTTCTTTTTGGTTCAGCAAAAAAAGGCGTTTTGCATTGTACAGCGCAATAAACGGGTGCAGCTTGACATGCCAGAAAACGCCTATGCGCGACCCCTTAAATTCGTAGAAAAACAAATCGTGCAGCAGCGCCCCGCGTGCGGCGCTCACATAATCGAGGTTAAACACACGCGCCACTATGAAGCTGCAGTAAGCAACGTCTACACAATGGTCCAGACGAGTAACGTCGCAATGATGGCTCATGGCGCTGAGCTTCTGCACCTCCGGATGGTCAAGAATGTCTGCTACAATTTTGCGGAACTCAATCTGATTTTCGGTCATTTTAAGATTCTCCAAACTATTTGCTATTTTACTATTTTGAAATTCTTGAGAGTATTTTTTCTTTGAGGTCATGGAACGTGTCCGAATCGATGGGGAGTTTGGTTTTCATATCGGGATTGCCGCGAAAGTGCGCCCGCTTAAACTCGTCTATATTCTGAAGAAGCTCGCGTCGCGTGCCGTTGAGCGCTTCAAGCCGCTCTCTTGCAATTTCTCGCGCTTCATCCGTAATATTCTCCGCAAGGTATGAAATCTCCTTTGAAATATGTGCGTATGCGGCGGAAATTTTTGTGATATCAAAGGCAGCCTTAATTGAAAACGCCGCGTCTAAAACAAAGACAAGGCTTATCAGCGCGGCAAGCCATGCAGCGAGCGACGGCGGAATCAAGGCTATGCAAACCGACAGCGCGGGATGCACCGTATATACCAGCAGTATCGACAAAAACCCCCAGAAGAGCGAGGATGTAAGCGAGATGCGCCCTTGAAAATTGAACTTGTAATCATTGTAGTCCCAGTAGCTTCTGCCAAATACTGCTTCAAGCAGACAGCCCGTAGCATATTCAAGCAGCGTTGTCATAACGAAGCCGACAACGAAAACCAGCGTGGGGTTTTCTTTCAGAGAGTCTGTGCAGATAACTATTATCATTGCTGCACAGCCATATAAAGGAAGCAACGGGGCGCGCAGGAAACCTCGGTTGACAAATTTCCTCATTTCAATAGAAACAATAGAGCTCTCTATACACCAGCCTATGAAACAATACGTGAAAAAGTACAAAACGAAAAGTATTTGCGTTTGTGAAATGAACACAAAACGACCCCCGTTTCAGCGATTACTCGTATATTTTAGCATATAACACAAAAGAAATCAATATAAAAAGCGTTTTTTGTGTTGATTTCTTTTGCAATAGGGTATATAATAAATTCCAATTTAGAAGAAAAGGATTTGATTGTCGTATGGACAGTGGCCAACTAACACTTCTTGCCGCACTGATTCTTCTCTTGACGGCAAGTGCGTTTTTCTCGGCTACCGAAACGGCGTTTACGTCGTTTAATCGCATAAGAATGAAAAATCTTGCGTCTGCAGGAAATGAAAAGGCGCAGCTCGCGCTGCGGCTGAATGACAACTATGAGAGGATTCTTACAACGGTGCTTATAGGAAACAATATAGTTAATATTGTTTCGGCTTCACTTGCGACAGTTCTTTTTGTCGGAATGATTGAAAACGGTGACTTGGCAGTAACTGTCTCTACTGCGGTGATGACCGTAGTTGTGCTGATTTTCGGTGAGATTACGCCGAAAACCATTGCCAAGGATTCGGCGGATAAGTTCATTCTTGCCACGGTGAAATTGTTGAGTACGCTGGTGGTTTTGTTTACGCCGCTTAATTTCCTGTTCGGAATGTGGCAGAAAATGATAATCAAACTGTTTGCCGCCGACTCTGCAGACACGATAACGGAAGACGAACTTTTGACAATAGTGGAAGAAGCGCGTGAGGGCGGAGGAATAAACGACCAGGAGGGAGAACTTATACGGAGTGCGATAGAATTTAACGACCTGGACGTTATGGATGTATGGACTCCGAGGGTGGATGTTGTTGCGATTGATGCCGACTGGGACGCGGCAAAGATTGCTGAAGTTTTTGCAGAAAGCGAGTACACGAGAGTTCCGGTTTATCAGGGGACTATAGACACTATAGTAGGTGTTGTGAATCAGCGCGATTTTCATATGGCAAAGAATTCTAAGGATTTTAATATACTGAGTATAACGAAACCCGTGAAGTTTATTTACTCGACGATGAAAATTTCACGCCTCTTAAAACTCTTGCAGCAGACAAAATCGCACATGGTAATTGTGACCGACGAGTACGGAGGTACTGAGGGAATAGTGACGCTGGAGGACATTTTGGAAGCCCTTGTCGGGGAGATTTGGGACGAATACGATGAAATCACGAGCGAGGTAGAGCAAATAGGGGAGAATGAGTACAGAGTGGAATGCAGCACGCCGATAGATAAGTTTTTTGAACTGTTTGGAATGGACAAAGACGAGGACGTTACGAGTGTTGGCGGATTTGTAATCAGCCAAATGGGTGAGATTCCGGCCGAAGGCGACAGCTTTAAGTATGAGAATCTGACAATAAAAGTAACCCGCGCGGATAATAAAAGAGTTTACGAGATAGTTGCAAAAAAAGAAATTGAAGAAGAGAAAGAGGAGAACTAAATGTATCTGTCAGAAAAGTATTCGTCAATAAGTCCCTCGCCAACACTGACAATAGACGCGAAATACAAGGAAATGAAGGCTGCGGGGATGGATGTTGTGGGATTCGGCGCGGGCGAACCCGATTTTGATACTCCCGCACATATAAAGGACGCCGCGATACGCGCTATTAACGACGGGTTTACAAAATACACTCCCGCTTCGGGAACTCCGGAGCTGAAAAAGGCGATATGCCGTAAGTTTGAACGGGAAAACGGGCTTGAATATTTACCGGAAAATATCGTAGTGTCAAATGGGGCTAAGCATTCGCTTGTAAATGTTTTTGGGGCGATACTTAATCCCGGAGATGAAGTTATTATTCCCGCTCCGTGCTGGGTGAGCTATCCCGAAATGGTGCGCCTGAGCGACGGCGTGCCTGTGTTTGTGTACGCCAGCGAGAGCGAACGCTTTACCGTCAGCGCGCAGCAGATAGAAGCTGCTGTCACGCCGAGGACAAGGGCGATTCTTATTAACAGTCCCTCCAATCCGACAGGGATGTGTTATCCGAAGGAAGTGCTTGAGCGCATTGTGGAGATGTGCGTTAAAAAGAATATCTACATCGTCTCGGATGAAATATACGAGCATTTGCTCTATGACGGCAAAAAAAACACGTCTGTGGCTTCGCTTGGCGATGAAGCGAGGTTTCTCACGATTGTCGTAAACGGCGTGTCGAAAACATATGCGATGACAGGGTGGCGCATAGGGTATACTGCGTCAAACGCGCAAATTGCCAAAGTGATGTCTAACGTGCAGAGCCACGCTACGTCGAATCCGAATTCGATAGCGCAAAAAGCTGCCGTTGCCGCGCTCGACGGACCTATGGACACCATATACGTTATGCGGGATGAATTTGAAAAGCGCCGTAATTACATGGTTGAGCGTATAAATTCAATTGATGGCGTCTCCTGCATTAAACCCGATGGAGCGTTTTACGCAATGATGAATATATCTAAGCTTCTGGGGCGCACAATAGACGGGATGGAAATAACAGGCAGTAACTCTTTTGCACAGGCGTTTTTGGAGAAAGCGATGGTCGCAGTTGTTCCTGGGAGCGGTTTTGGCAGTGACGAACATGTAAGATGGAGCTATGCGACGAGCATGGAAAACATCAAGAGCGGACTTGACCGTCTTGAGTCTTTTCTCAAAATGTAGGAGGTATTCACAGCTGTAATTTTTAAGAAAGGGAGCTTTCGTTGCGGCGGAAGCCACGGTCACAAAACATGAGCGACAATTCAACCTATCAGAGTCCGCTTTGCGCTCGTTATGCGAGCAAACAAATGCAGTACCTCTTTTCAAACGATATGAAGTTCAAGACATGGCGCAAACTGTGGATAGCCCTTGCCGAGGCGGAGCAGGAGCTTGGAATTGCGATTACTGACGAGCAGATTCGTGAGCTTCGGGCGCATTGTGAGGATATAAACTATGCCGATGCACAGCAGCGGGAAAAAATAGTCCGGCATGATGTTATGAGCCATGTTTACGCTTACGGGCTCCAGTGTCCTAAGGCAAAAGGCATTATTCATTTGGGCGCCACAAGCTGTTATGTTGGTGATAACACCGACATAATAATAATGTATGAGGCGCTTGGGATTATAAAGAGAAAACTTATAAATGTAATGGACCGCCTTGCGCAGTTTGCGCTTGAATACAAAGATATGCCCACGCTTGGATTTACGCATTTCCAGCCGGCACAGCTTACAACGGTTGGCAAACGTGCGAGCCTGTGGCTGATGGACCTTGTAATGGACGAAGAGGACATAGAGCATATGTTTTCAAAGGCAAAGCTGCTGGGCAGCAAGGGTACCACAGGCACGCAGGCGAGCTTCTTGGAACTCTTTGAGGGCGACCATGACAAAGTTAAAAAGCTTGATGCGCTTATTGCCGAAAAAATGGGCTATGGTAAGGTATTCCCCGTATCGGGGCAAACCTACGCGCGCAAGCTGGATACGCAAATGCTTGCACTCTTGGCGCAGATAGCGCAGAGTGCGTATAAGTTTTCAAATGACATGCGCCTTTTACAGCACTTAAAGGAGCTTGAGGAGCCTTTTGAGAAGAACCAGATAGGTTCTTCGGCAATGGCGTATAAAAGAAATCCGATGCGTTCGGAAAGAATTGGCTCTTTGGCGCGGTACGTTATAGTGGATGCGCTTAATCCTGCGATTACGGCATCCACGCAGTGGTTTGAAAGAACGCTGGACGACAGCGCAAACAGGAGAATAAGCGTTGCCGAAGCTTTTTTGGCGACAGACGCGATTCTCAACATTTATCTTAACGTTGTAAACGGGATAGTGGTGTATCCTAAAGTGATACGCAGCCGTATTATGAGTGAACTGCCTTTTATGGCAACTGAGAACATAATGATGCAGGCGGTCAAAAAAGGCGGCGACCGTCAGGAGCTTCACGAGAGGATACGCGAGTATTCAATGGCGGCTTCAAAAAGAGTGAAGGAGGAGGGTCTGGACAATAACCTCATCCATCTGATTGCGCAGGATGAAATGTTTGCTCTAAACGAGAGCGAGATTCTGGCAATTATGAAGCCCGAAAACTATATTGGCCGCGCTGCGGAGCAAACGGAAGAATTTGTGAGAGATGTGGTTCGTCCGATTCTTAAAGCGAATTCCGATATGCTCGGCGAAACTGCGGAACTGACAGTTTAGGAGGATTTTGATATGAAATTAGGATTTCTTGGTGCGGGAAACATGTCAACCGCGCTTGTAAAAGGTGCATTGTCGGCGGGCTTTATTTCGCCGGAGAATCTTTATGTAAGCGATATCAGTGAGATTAGGGTAAAAGCAATGCGTGAGCTCGGTGTTAATGCGCAAAGCGATAATGCGGCGCTGGTGCGCGCATGTGATTACGTAGTATGCGCTGTCAAGCCGAATGTGCTGCCGCACGTGTTAAGCTCATTAAAAGAGGAACTCAGGCAGAAGGTATTGGTGTCTATTGCGGCGGGAGTTTCGATTAAAACGATGAAAAAGATTCTGGGCGAGAATACGAAAATTGTCCGCATCATGCCCAACGTTCCGGCGCTTGTGGGTGAAGGAATGAGCGTTGTATGTCGTGACAATATGGCAAGTGACGAGGATATTGCCGTTGTTA
Organism: Clostridia bacterium; assembly: GCA_030527235.1. Lineage (GTDB taxonomy): Bacteria > Bacillota > Clostridia > UMGS1883 > UMGS1883 > JAUNBL01. Next base: position 31,915 of record JAUNBL010000020.1, read on the forward strand.
TGCAGATATTCGGAGCTGTGGGGAAAGCGGTTGAACTGCCCGAACGGCTTATCAATATTTCAACCGCGACAAACGGAAGCGGACCGGCGTACGTGTTCATGATGATTGAGGCAATGGCGGATGCGGCAGTTTTGCATGGGATGCCGAGGGACGTGGCATATTTGCTCGTTTCGCAAACGATTCTCGGTGCGGCGAAGCTGGCGCTGGACACAGGTGAGCATCCGGGCAGACTTAAAGATATGGTTTGTTCGCCCGGGGGAACGGCTATTGAAGCAGTGTATCAGCTTGAAACGGACAGTTTCCGTGCTTCGCTTATAAACGCTATTGACAGCTGCTATAAAAAAGCTGAAAGGCTGTCTTGCGAGTAAATTTGCGCGGATTAGGACAAACCGTTCATAAAATGCCTCCGTGCATCATAGTATGTTGATAACGGAGGTGTTTGTTTTGCTTGAAAAAAGGTTAACCCGCGCTAATTATGTTTGCTACGCGATTGTTCTTACTGCGTTCATAGTCGGTGTGGGACTCGGTGCATCAGGGGCGCGTGGGTTGGATGCAGCGGGGATGGACGAGGCTTCAGAAACGTTGAAACTGCTCACCGGAGGACTCAGCTTTGCCAAGGTTTTTCGTACCGTTCTCTTTTCCGGACTCCTTTGGGGCGCGTTGCTTTTTGTGTTTGCATCGGCGCCTGTCTTGTCGCCGTTTGCCGCTGTGATAATTGCAGCTCGCGGCTTCGCAATAGGCTTCTCAAGCGCGATTTTGATGGGTGCATCGCAGTATGGCGCTGTAGCGGCGTTTTTGCTCCCGCAATGTGTTATCACGTTGCCTGTCATGTGCGTATTGTGTGCAATGAGTACGCAGCGCGCAATCTATGGCGGCGTATCGCTGCGCGCAATAGGGCTGCTGTGCATACTTCTTGTCGCGGCGGCCGCGGCAGAGAGCGTAGTGTCGTTCGGCGCCTATATGATTCTTAATCGTTAATGTGTAGAAAAATCGAGCCAATATTAGTGCATTTTTGATATATACTTTTTTGCGGGAAAGTAGTATAATCACATCTGCTCGGCATATTCAAACAAGGAAGTGAAAAACTGTGGTTAAAGCGGCAAAAGAGTTTGTGCAGTATTTACATGATAAAAAGAGGCTCTCGGACAACACTTGTATGTCGTATGGGAGAGATGTGGAAATGTTTTTTGAAGAACTTTCCGTTTTGTCAGATGCGGATATTTGCTGCATAACCCAGGCGGATATACAAGGATATATTGATTTACTGCATGAAAGAGGGCAGGCTGATGCAACGATAACGCGGTTTGCGGCGGCGCTGAGAAGGTTTTTTCAATTTGCAATGGAGGACCCAAAATATGCGGTGACTCAAAATCCCATGTTCGGCGTGGAAATCCCCAAAACGGTTCGTCGCTTGCCGCAGACCCTTTCTACGGAAGATGTGTTTCGTTTGCTAAGCAAGCCTAAATGCGATTCACCCTTGGGCTACCGTGATAAGGCGATGCTGGAACTGATGTATGCAACAGGAATCTCCACAAGCGAGATAATCAGCGTATGCGTTAAAGACGTAGACTTGCGGCGCGGAGTTATGCGGTGCGTAAACAGAAAGGGCGAGCGTTTTGTGCCTCTTGGGAAAGCGGCCGCTGATGCCGTCAGAGACTATGTGAAAAAAGCGCGCGGGGCGCTTATCGGGCCGCGCAGTGAAGATACGTTGTTTGTTAACAGTAAGGGAGTTCAGATGACGCGGCAGGGATTTTGGAAAATAGTCAAAGGTTACATAAGAGAAGTGGGAATAAGCGATTCTGTATCGCCGTATACGCTGAGACATTCGTTTGCGATGCACCTTCTCCAAAACGGTGCGGACTTACGCTCAGTATCGGAAATGCTTGGCCATACGGACATAGTTTCGACGAAAATATACGCGGAAGCGGTTAATGACAATATCAGGCGTGTGTATCAAAAGACTCATCCGCGGGCATAAAAACAAAACGACAGGCATACCGTAGCATTGGAGGTGTTACGATATGCCTAAAAAAATACTCGCGATTCTGTTTGCCGCTTTGCTCATGCTGGCACAAAGCGCATTCGCCGTGGAGGTGAGCGCACCTTCGGCAATACTGGTGGAGCAGACGAGCGGAAAAGTTCTTTTTGAAAAAAATCCCCATGAACGTCTTGCGCCAGCGAGCGTGACAAAGATTATGACCATGCTCTTGATTATGGAAGCCATTGAACGCGGCGATATCACGTATGACACAATCGTGGTCGCATCGGAACGCGCGAAAAGTATGGGAGGCAGCACCATATTCCTTGATACGGGTGAAGAGATGAGCGTGCATGACCTGCTTAAAGGAATTGCAGTTGCTTCAGGCAACGATGCATGTGTCGCGATGGCGGAGCATTTGTCGGGAAGTGTAGAAAGCTTTGTGGACGTGATGAACAACCGTGCCGCAGAGCTGGGTATGGCGGACACTCATTTTGTAACGTGCAACGGACTCGATGCGGACGGACACCTGACAAGCGCTGCCGACATTGCAGTTATGAGCCGTGAACTGCTGAAGCACGAGGACATATTCCGCTACACCACCATTTGGCTGGATTCCCTGCGTGACGGGGCGTTTGCGCTTGCCAACACGAATAAACTCATTCGCTTTTACAGTGGGGCGAACGGGATTAAAACAGGCTCCACAAGTATAGCTAAAAACTGCGTCAGCGCAAGCGCAAAGCGCGACGGTATGCAGCTTATCGCAGTAATTATGGGCGCCGAAACTTCCAAGCAAAGGTTTGCGGACGCATCGGCTCTATTAAATTATGGCTTTGCCAATTATGCGGTCGTCGGTCTATCGGAAGCGGGAGAAAGCGCGCGTGAAGTGAAGGTAAAAAAAGGACTGAAGGATTCGGTGCTTGCTCTTGCAAAGGAAAACGCTGCTGTCTTGGTTGAGAAGGCCCAAAAAAGCAGCGTGAAGACTGAAATAGTATTGCCGGATAGTGTTGAAGCGCCGATTGCGGAAGGCGAAAAACTGGGTGAAATCATAATAGTATCGGGTGAGAACGAATTGTCGCGCAGCGACCTTGTAGCTGCGGAGGCTGTGCCGAGAAAGGGAATATGGAGCACGCTGGGAGAAATGATGGAGAACTTTATGACAATGAAATAATAGCAAGGCTGCAGCAAGAGGAACGCTTGCTGCAGCCTCATTAAAAATACATCAGCGTGTTCCGTGTGTTGCGTATTCAAAGTATTCAAAAAGCGCCGTTTTTTCTTGCCGGGATAAGTCTTGACAACAAAAGCCTGCCATTGCTCCGGTAAAACCCAAGGGAACATATTCCTCGGAAACAATGTGCATTGAAAGCGGCTCTCCGATACAAAATTCATGCTCGCCATCGCAAACGCAGCATGAGAGCCTGCAGCCTTCCGCCGTCATTTTAAGAAGCAAAGGCGTTTCTTCGCGAACTTCAGCACAAGATGGGAAGGAGAGCGTGCCTGCGTCACAGGAGATTATACGGACAACCTTTTTCTTGGAATCGTCAAGGCGTGTTACACATAAATAATGCCAATAATTTGTATTGTAATATATAACTATTCCGGCCATATGCTTTTCCCAGAGAGGTTCAAACATGAGCGATACCGATATGCTGAAGAAGTTTGTATCTATTCTCCGGGCAAAAAGACTTTGAAAGAACTTGCTCATCAGGCTCTGTGTTCCGCGCAGAATAAGACCATGTTGACAGAACGAAACGGCGGAAGTTATATCTGTGCGCAGAGACTGAAAATCTGATGAAAGCACGCCCTTTTTGAAGTCGTAGCGTGTGAACGCGGGACGGATGCTGTCCTCACACGTAAACAAAGATGCGGTATTGAGAGAAGGATTTTCACCGCCGTTTTCAAGGTGCAGCCAGCCGTCATTCCCCCAAAAAACTTTTTGGAGCGCCGTTTCCCGTCCGAAATAGCAAAAATCATGTTCACAGGAGCGGCGCGTTGCCAGGTGAGATATATAGTATTCGCCGCACGGCGTTTCTACAAGCGAAGAATGTCCTGCACATTGCAGTGCAAGAGCATTGTTGTCCCTTGAGTGAAGAAGAATAAACGGGCAGTCCTCATATTCGCCCAAGAGTGTACGGCTGCGTGAGAGCTGCGTGCTGTGCCTGCGTCCGGTGCCGCCCTGCGCCTTCATCAGATAGTAAAAATCTTCGTGGCGGTATATATGGCAGCCCTCCACAAGCTCATTGCCTTTTTGAGAATAAAGCAAGCGAGGCTCGCCGACAAGAGCCGCGTTTTTTGCATCATACTGCCAAATCCATATTCCGTTAAATCGCTTGCCGCTTGTATGGTGGTTGTTTAATGACAAAAGCCATTTTTTACCGTCATTGTCGTGAAAAAGAGATGGGTCAAAGCCGAGAGAATGCAGATAAGCGGGCTTTGACCATTCGCCCTCTATATCATGGGTCGTTATAAGGTAATTGTCTGTCTGCATCATGGCGCCGCGCTCACGTACAACAGTGTAGACAAGGTAATAAGTGCCGTCGCTGTATGTAAGACACGGCGCCCAAATCCCGCCGCCGTCACAAATTCCGCTGAAATCTTCATACAAAACGCGGCGCACAAAGCGCCAGTTCACTAAGTCGCAGGAGGCGTGTATTTGTATACTGCCGTACCACTCAAAAGTGGAAGTAGCTATATAATACTTTTGACCAACGCGAATCATAGAAGGGTCGGGATTAAAGCCTCTTAAAACAGGATTTTCAATCATGTAAATCACCCTTTCTAAGAATAACACATTTTTTGTGATTTGGAAATACCTCTGTGTGACACAAAAGTTATATTATTGTATGTGATACAATGATATGACCCAGAAAGAATAGAAGCTGAACGTCCAATGT
>JAUNBL010000061.1 GCA_030527235.1 Clostridia bacterium
ACGGCGTTATTAACACCGGTACGGAAGGCGGCGCGAACGTGACCGTGACGGCAACTGTAACTGTTGTGGCCGTGGATTCGTTCCTGCTTGTGGAATACGACTTTGATGACGAGACGCTTGCCGATACAAGCGGAAATTACGCGGCGACAACCGAGGGTGCGCTTACTTACGAGGACGCGCCTGCAGGATATGGCAAAGCTTTGGTCCTGCCCGGCGGAGCTTCGAGCAGCGCGAACTACGCCTCGATTCCCACAGAGGCTCTCGCTCGTGACGACCTGGGCGTTGTGACGGTGTCGGCGTTTATTAAGCCGGCGTCCGGCGCAAGCAACTGGACAATGCTTACGCTTAATTCTTCGACGCTTCCCAATGTGGGTTACGATGCAAGGTTTATCAACTTTGCGGGCAGCCCGTCATATACGGCGATTCATCCCAAGCCCGCAGTGAATTGGACCGGCAGCGAGCACGCATCGCAGGGCGGCGGACTTACGGCCGGCGAGTGGACGCATGTAGTATATGTTCTGGACAAAACGAGCGCGAAGATATACAAAAACGGAGTCCTTGTCGGCACATCCACGAGTTTCCCGATTGCCGAATGGGAGAATAACTATGCGTTTATCGGCGCGTCCGGATATCAGGACCCGATGTGGACAGGAAGCATAGACAACATTAAGATTTACTCGGTAGCGCTTACGGACGAAGAAGTTGCGGCGCTTGACACGCTTCCCGAGGAAAAGAGCTTTGAGGTAAGCTATCTTGACGGTTCGACTGAAATTGCCTCCCAGACGGAAACGGCATATGTCGGAGGCACGTACGCACTTGACGCCGGCAAGATATATGCAAACGGCAAGATATATTCGCATGAAGCTGTTTCGGAGGCGATAACAGCTTCAACAGAGACAATCTCCGTTGCGCTTACATTAGAGCAGACAATGGCGGCGGCGACATTTGCCACCACGACAGGCTCAGCGATTGCCTGGGACGGCAGCACATATGTTGCTGCGGCTAATAACGGCTCCGGAGCCGGACTTACGAGCGATGCCGACGGCAACTCGACCGCGACCGGCACCGTATGGCAGAACTATGGCAGCATCAGGACGGCGACCGTGACGTTTAACACGATAACGCCTACGGCAGGCAAGGCGTATGTGCTGCATCTGCCGACCTACATGGTGGATGTTAACACGACAGCCGGCACGAGCGGCGAGATGCGCATTACGGCGGGCTACGACGGGAAGTACATTGTTTCCGCCAACGCGCTTGCCGGAAACGGAGAGACGAGATATTCAGCATATGACCCGAGCACGACGGAGTACATCTTCGACGTGACGGACGCGATTCAAAACGGAACGCTTTCGTTCACGCTTGATACGCCGGTAGGCGGCGTGGGATTCCCGACGCTTGAGATGGCGGCGGCAGGCGGACTTTGGGCAGGCTGCGCACCGTACATCACGGAAGAAGATGGCGTAACTCTTACAGGCGACACTTCGGTTTCCAAGCTCACTGTGGCGGGCAATGAAGTTACAAGCGGCGCAGTAGTGTTAGCCGGATACGGCGCAAAGGCGTATATTACACCGAGCAATACGGATTACGCAAACTTTGCATCCGTTGTATGTCTTGATAATACCGCCGTTGCAACCGTTGCGCAGGGTGTTGCGAGCCAGGTCTACTCCATAGCCTCGCTCACGGCTCCGGCGGCCATAACGGTGTCGTACATCGGTCTCAATAACCCGCTGACATATGTGACGACGATTGAGAACGTTCCGTACGTATTCGCCAAGAGGAACACTCCTGCAAATGCAACGATTCTTACGCAGGGCTTTAAGATTTGGCAGGTCAAATATGACGCAGCGGAGGATGTAACACAAACCGCAGGCTATGAGGACGTTGTGGTTCCCGCTGTATCCGATGAAAACGCATTCGGCGTGCAGTTACAGAATATCGCGGCTGACCGCTATGTAACCCCGTATCTGACGTTCAGAGCGGGCGACGGAACAGAAGGAACGGTTACCGGCAACAAGATTACAGTTACCGCTCCTGTGCAATAAGTTTTATACTAAGCGCCCCCGCATTATCGCGGGGGCGCTTTTTTACAAAAAATACCTGAAATCTTTTTTGAAAAAGGTCTTGCAATTTGTTTTTTTTTCTGATACAATATCGAAGATTTAAGCATATGCAAAATTGCAAAATTGCAAAATTTAGCAGATGACATGCACAGAAAGGAACGGTGGGACGAATGAGAGCGTATTTGGTACTGCAAGACGGGAGCGTATACGTCGGGAGAAGTCGCGGCGCAAATTGTGATTGCTACTGTGAAGTTGTTTTTACTACCGGTATGGCGGGCTACGTTGAGACATTGACGGACCCGTCATTTTTTAAGCAAGGAGTTGTCCTTACATACCCTATTATAGGAAATTATGGTGTAAACTTAGACGACATGGAAAGCGACCGCATATGGATGGGATGCTTGATTGTACGCGAGTTATCGGACATTGCCTCTAATTTCAGGAGCCAGATGACGATTAACGAATTCCTCCTCAAGTATAACATTCCTGCGATTGAGGGCGTTGACACGCGAGCAATAACAAAAAAAATTCGCGACAAGGGAACGATGGCGGGTTTTTTGACCACGAAAGAATTTGACATGGATGAGGTTCTCAAAAAATTGCGTGACTTTCGTGTTACCGGTGCAGTTGCCGCAACAAGCGCTGCACAAGTGAAACACATGCCCGGCGCGGGCAAGCGGGTTGCGCTGTATGATTTCGGCACAAAGAAGAGTATTCCGGAATACCTCAACAATATGGGGTTTGACGTGACCATCTATCCCTACAACACTCCGGCGGAGACAGTAATAGCTTCAAAGCCCGACGGTATCATGCTTTCAAACGGACCTGGAGACCCGAAGGATTGTCCCGAGGCGATAGCGATTTTGAAAAAGCTTTATCAAACCGATATTCCGATATTTGGCATTTGTCTTGGGCATCAGCTCTTTGCGCTTGCCACCGGAGCAGACACTGTAAAGCTGCCGTTTGGCCACCGCGGTGAAAATCACCCCGTAAAGGATTTGGAGACGGGCGTTGTGTACATAACGAGCCAAAACCACGGCTATGTCATAAGCTCAATAGATGAGAATGTTGCCGCAATGAGCCATATGAATATAAACGACTCAACTCTCGAGGGGCTGCACTATAAGAACAAAAACATTCGTACGGTACAGTTTCATCCGGAAGCGTCACCGGGGCCAAGGGAAACCGGATACCTCTTCGAGACTTTTGCCAAAATGATGGGAGGTAATGAATAATGCCGAAGAATAAGGATATTAAAAAAGTTTTGGTGATAGGCTCCGGGCCTATTGTAATCGGCCAGGCGGCGGAATTTGACTATGCCGGAACACAGGCATGCCGTGCCCTGCACGAAGATAACATTGAAGTGGTGCTTATAAACTCCAACCCAGCAACGATAATGACGGACAAAGATATTGCCGACAGAGTGTATATTGAACCACTCACCACGGAGACGGTGGAGCGAGTAATTCTCAAGGAAAAACCCGACTCTATTTTGCCCACTTTGGGCGGACAGACAGGGCTTAACCTTGCTATGGAGCTTGCGGAAGCGGGTGTCTTGGAAAAGGCCGGCGTAAAGCTGCTGGGCACAAGTCCCGCGACAATCAAGATGGCGGAGGACCGCCAAGCGTTTAAGGATGCAATGGAAGATATAAATCAGCCCTGCGTTGCAAGCAAGGTTGTGGAAACATATGCGGATGCGCTGGCTTTTGCCAATGAGATAGGCTTTCCGGTCATTGTCCGCCCCGCTTATACTCTGGGCGGCACAGGCGGCGGTATCGCCGAGACAGAAGATGAGCTGTTGCAAATAGTCCCGCACGGTCTTAGACTCTCACGCGTAGGTCAGGTGCTGATAGAGCGCTGCATATCCGGTTGGAAAGAAATTGAGTTTGAGGTTATTCGTGACGCAAAGGGCAGTTGTATAACAGTATGTTCCATGGAGAACGTGGACCCTGTAGGCGTGCACACGGGCGACAGCATCGTTGTGGCGCCGGCACAGACGCTTGCCGACAAAGAGTACCAAATGCTGCGCAGCGCGGCCATTGCCATTATAAACAAACTGCGCGTAGAGGGCGGGTGCAATGTGCAGTTCGCGCTTGAGCCAAATTCGTTTGAATATGCGGTTATTGAAGTTAATCCGCGTTTGAGCCGTTCTTCCGCACTCGCGTCCAAGGCGACGGGGTTCCCGATTGCGAAGGTTGCCACAAAAATCGCGCTCGGTTATAATCTCGACGAAATTAAGAACGCGGTAACGCAAAAAACATATGCCTGTTTTGAGCCGACAATAGACTATATTGTCGCCAAGATTCCGCGTTGGCCTTTCGACAAGTTTGTAACGGCGGAGCGCAAGCTCGGCACCCAGATGAAGGCGACAGGCGAAGTAATGAGCATTGCGCCCTCTTTTGAAGCAGCAATGATGAAAGCTATTCGCTCGCTCGAGGTCAACATATCCACGTTTGACATTCCGCTCTTTGCAAAAATGTCGATTGAGGAGCTGCGCAAGGAGCTTTACATATGCGACGACATGCGCATATTCGTAATTGCGCAGGCGCTGCTGCGCGGGATTTCGATTGACGAGGTATTTGAGGCGACAAAGATTGACCGTTGGTTCCTGGGCAAAATAGAGCGTATTGTACGCATGGGCGAACGGATTCGCCGTGAGCCGCTCACGCGGGAGCTGATGGAAGAGGCGAAATATTTTGGCTTTACCGACAAGACGATAGGCGAATATGTCGGCAAGAGCGAGAGCGACATCAAAAACATGCGTCTTTCCATGGGCATTGTGCCGGCATACAAGATGGTAGATACGTGCGCTGCGGAGTTTGAGGCTGTAACACCATATTATTACTCATGCTACTCAAGCGAAAATGAAGTGGACACGCACTCCGACAAGAAAAAAATTCTTGTCCTTGGCTCCGGCCCTATCAGAATAGGACAGGGCATTGAGTTTGACTACTGCTCCGTGCACTGCGTATGGGCGCTTTCTAAGCTTGGCTACGAAACGATTATTGTGAACAATAACCCCGAAACGGTTTCGACTGACTTTGACATATCCGATAAACTGTATTTTGAGCCGCTTACCCCTGAAGACGTGGCAAACATTGTGGATTTAGAGAAGCCCTACGGCGCGATAGTGCAGTTTGGCGGACAGACCGCTATTAAGCTGACAAAGGCGCTTAACGACATGGGTGTAAAAATTCTCGGCACGGATGCCGCCGATGTGGACAATGCGGAAGACCGCGAAAAGTTTGACGATATACTGGAAAAGTGTGGTATTTCGCGTCCCATGGGCAGAACGGTGTTTACGTGCGAAGAAGCTATAGCCGCAGCGCACGAGATAGGCTACCCTGTGCTGGTTCGTCCAAGCTACGTGCTCGGAGGCCAGGGCATGGAGATTGCGTACAATGATACCGACATCACTGTGTATATGGAGATTATAAACCGTACCGTGCAGGAGCACCCCATACTTGTTGATAAGTATGTACACGGCAAAGAGGTTGAGGTAGACGCGGTATGCGATGGTGATGACATACTTATCCCCGGCATAATGGAGCACTTGGAACGCGCGGGAGTCCACAGCGGTGACAGCATCTCCGTTTATCCGGCTCAAACTCTTACGGATGACGAAATTGCCACCATTGTTAAGCACACCAAAAGCCTTTCCACAGCGCTCAATGTCGTAGGTCTGGTGAATATTCAGTTCATAGTTGCCGCTGACGGAGTATACGTTATCGAGGTTAATCCTCGCTCAAGCCGCACCGTGCCATATATAAGCAAAGTTACAAATGTGCCGATTGTCAAGCTTGCCGTGCGAGCCATGATGGGTGAAAAGCTCAGAGATATGGGCTTTGGCACCGGTCTGCACCCCAACGCGGACTACATAGCCGTTAAGATGCCCGTATTCAGCTTTGAAAAGCTACACGATGTGGATACCTCACTCGGACCGGAGATGAAATCCACGGGCGAAGTTCTCGGCATAGCGCAGGAATTCCACGAGGCTTTACACAAGGCGTTTGTGGCTTCCAACATGAAAATTCCCGCACGCGGCAGCGTCCTTGTCACCGTGCGCGACACCGACAAAGAGGAGGTCTGCGCTCTTGTCCGCGAATTTTCAGACTACGGCTTCAGTATTTTTGCCACGGGCGGCACATGTGACAGTCTTGAAAAATGCGGCATCCCCGCAAAGAGAGTCAACAAAATTGAAGAGGGTTCTCCCGATATCTTAGACCTTATCTCCGGCGGCGGCGTGGACCTTGTCATTAATACGCCTACCCGCGGCAGACAGCATAACCGTGACGGGTTTAAGATTCGCCGTACAAGCGTTGAGCGCAGCATTCCGTGTATGACATCTCTCGATACCGCAAAAGCGCTTCTGGCAAGCATTAAACAACGTGATGAGGGCGAACTCGGCATCGTTGATATTTCAAAGATTTAACAAACAAAATCAGGGCAGAGATTTGCTGTTCTTTGCCCTGATTTTTTATGCGTTTTGTATTGGTATAATACATGTGAACCATAAAGAAATAGAAAATCAAAATTCAA